>NZ_NUMC01000062.1:0-35452 GCF_002577655.1 Bacillus sp. AFS040349
CGATACAAGAGGAATCGGGACACAAAAGGATCAAACAAGCGAAGATGTGTCTCGATACAAGCGGAATCGGGACATAAATGGATCAAACAAGCGAAGATCTGTCTCGATACAAGAGGAATCGGGACATAAATGGACCAAATAAGCAAAGATCTGTCTGGATACAAGAGGAATCTAGACCCAAAAGTATCAAACAAGCGAAGATGTGTCTCGATACAAGAGGAATCGGGACATAAATGGACCAATAAGCGAAGATCTGTCTCGATACAAGAGGAATCGAGACCCAAAAGGATTAAACAAGCAAAGATGTGTCCCGATACAAGAGGAATCGGGACACAAATGCAGTAAACAAGCAAAGATCTGTCTCGATACAAGAGGAATCGAGACCCAAAGGATCAAACAAACAAAGATCTGTCCCGATACAAGCGGAATCGAGACCCAAAAGGATCAAAGAAGCAAAGATCTGTCTCGATACAAGCGGAATTAGGACAAAAAACATCAAACAATCAAAAAGCTGTCCCGATACAAGCACAGCCGGGACAGCTTTCTGTATTTAAAAAATTCATACCTCTTCAATAAACCTCTAGTACAGACAACATAAAAAAATTCTTAATTAAGGATTATTTATTTAGAGATTCCGATAAAAACTCAATCACTTGATCTGGAGTTTTTGCATTTGCGCTATGTAAGTGTGCTTGTTTTTCACCATTTTTAAATACTAATAAACTCGGAATACCCATTACATCATATTTTTCTGCAATTTCGGGAAGGTCATCTTTGTTTATTTCATACATTGATACATTTCCTACCTCTTCGAATACAGTTGGTAGAAACATGTCCATTCTTTTACAGTCAGGGCACCAGTCTGTAAAAAATTTAAGGACTACTGGTTCATTACCATTAATAAGCTCTTGAAATTGATCTTCTGTTTTTACGTGTTCCATGCTATCACCTCTACACTTATTTTATCCAATACTGGACGAAAAAACAGTAATTTGTTTACTTAAACTAAATATAGGAAAAAACTAGATGGTCATCCACCTATCATAGCTTGATTCTTTAGAAAGTAGGGTATAAAGTATTGATGACAAAAGAATAGCTCAGTTCAAGTTAGTTGACGACATTCCATTTCAACCTTATACTCACTTACAATAAGTAAGTTTAAAGAATAGACAGCCTATAAAGGGGAGAAACCTAATGGTAGAAACAATAAAAGATATCCCTCTAAATATAATAAAAGAAAAAGTAAAGATTGTTCCTCATAAAGAAGGAGCTACGTATATTGTGGGACCAATTAACCTCCCAATTCAACTAGATGGCAAAACAGAATTCTTCAAGTGGTATTGCTGGATGGAGGCTGAGGCCGAACAGGATTCAGCTGAAACATTTGAATCAATCATAAGAAAATTACCTAGTGCAGACTTAGCTAAGCATCAGCA
Source organism: Bacillus sp. AFS040349 (assembly GCF_002577655.1). Classification (NCBI taxonomy): domain Bacteria; kingdom Bacillati; phylum Bacillota; class Bacilli; order Caryophanales; family Bacillaceae; genus Bacillus; species Bacillus sp. AFS040349. The sequence goes on from NZ_NUMC01000062.1 coordinate 1,437, forward strand.
ATCAAGTGTGCTTGTTTATGGTGACTTTGCTCAGAATGATGAAGCACTAATACGTATGCATAGTATATGTCATACAGGTGATATTTTTGGAAGTAAAAGATGTGATTGTGGATATCAGCTTAATCAATCTTTAAAAATGATTACAGAACATGGTACAGGAGCTTTATTTTATCTTGCTGATCATGAAGGTAGAGGTATTGGTTTATTCAGTAAGGCTCTTGCTTACCTTCTACAAGAAGAAGGCTTAGATACAGTTGAGGCAAATGAGGAGCTTGGCTTCTCTGATGATCAAAGAAAATATGATGATGCGATTCGAGTTTTGAAAACTCTTCGTCAATTACCTGTAACGCTAATTACAAATAACCCACTTAAACTAAAGGCTTTGCAAGATTCAGGTGCAAATGTTACAGACCGTATTCCTTTATGGGGAGATGTATCAAGCTTTAATCAACGTTATTTAGAAACAAAAATGGAAAAGGCTGGCCACTTTAGAGGAGGCTATACCGTTGAATGAACATGAGTTTTACATGAAGTTGGCAATCGAAAATGCGGCAGCTATGAAGGGGCAAACAGACCCGAATCCATTGGTAGGGGCTGTGATTGTAAATCATAATCGAATTGTTGGTGTAGGAGCTCATTTAAAGGCTGGAGGACCACATGCAGAAATACATGCACTAAATATGGCAGGAGAGCAGGCAAGAGGAGGCACAATGTACGTAACGTTAGAACCATGTTCTCATTATGGACGTACAGGACCATGTGCTGTTGCAATTGTTGAAGCGGGAATAAAGAAAGTATATGTGGCTACTCTTGACCCTAACCCTATTGTTGCTGGAAATGGAGTTAGCATTCTAAAAGAAGCAAACATAGAAGTAGTAGTGGGAATTTGTGAAAAAGAATCACGTGAAATGAATGAAGTGTTTAATAAATTTATTGTTTCAAAAATGCCTTTTGTGACGTTAAAATCTGCTACAACATTAGATGGTAAAATTTCATCTTTTACATCTGATAGCAAGTGGATTACTTCTGAAGAAGCACGTAAGGATGTTCATCAATTACGTCATGAACATACCGGGATTTTAGTAGGGGTCCAAACGGTGATAAAAGATGATCCTGAATTAACGACTAGAATTGAACATGGTCGTAATCCGGTTCGAATTATCTTAGATAGTCAATTACGAACACCACTTCATTCAAAAGTTGTAAAGGATCAAAAAGCTGAAACATGGATTTTCACTTCCAAAAAATATGATAAAGAAATAAAAAATGCGCTTGAAGACCATAATGTGAAAATCTTCGTAACAAACGGTGAAGAGCGTGTAAACATCCAAGAAGTGCTAAGAATACTAGGGGAGAATTCTATTTCCTCTGTGTTAATTGAAGGCGGAGGAGAAGTGAATGCTTCTTTTTTAGCAGAGCAGTTAGTTGATAAATTAGTTGTTTATATGGCTCCAAAAGTAATCGGTGGAAAGCAAGCTCCAGGCTTTATCGGGGGACAAGGAATTGAAAAGATGGCCGATGCCATTGATCTGCAGAATTTAGATATCATAAAAATTGGGACAGACTATAAGTTTGTAGGGTATCCTCACTATAAAAAAGCATGATGTTATACGCATCATGCTTTTTCATTATCTATTTTGTTTGTTAATCATTGTTGTGAAAAGTATTAGAATAGGTTACAATAAAACCAAGTAATCTTATGTGAATTATAAAATATAAATAAAATAAATTTATCTACAGTAGCCTAAGGGGGATTATAGATGAAAACAGAATTATATCCAGTTGTAAAGGGTGCCGATAGCTTGTATTTCTCTGGTAATAAAACAGGAATTTTATTATGTCACGGATTTAACGGCACACCACAAAGTATGGAGTATATAGGGAAGCAACTTGCTAAGCTAGGATACACTGTGTCAATTCCTCGTCTAAAAGGTCATGGAACTAATGTTGAAGATATGAAAAATTGCATTTATAACGAATGGATTTCAGATTTAAAATTAGCTTTTGATGAGTTAAAAAAGGACTGTGACCATGTTTTTGCAGTCGGACAATCCATGGGCGGTGCCCTAACAATTCAACTTGCTGCTAATACAAACGTGAATGGAATCTTCTTAATTAATGCGGCTGTTACAGATGTTGCTTACAAACAATACCGTGATGAAACAAAGCCAAAAATGATTGAAGAAGGGGAACCAGACATAAAAAAGCCTGCTGTACATGAAATAACGTATGAGTCTGTTCCATTAGAGGCTGTGCATCAATTGTTAGACTTAATGGATGATACAAAAAATAAAATAAAGAATATCACAACCCCTACTATTATTTTTAAATCATCAGTTGATCATGTTGTTCCACCAGCAAACTCTGATTTTATTTATCAACAAATTTCTTCAGCTGAAAAGAAGATAATAGAATTAAAAAACTCTTATCATGTTGCATCAATGGACTATGATGCACAGCTTATTGTGGATAACATAAATCAGCATATTCAGAGTTTAAATGCTGGTATATCAATAACGGAACTGGTAAATAGCTAATGATTTGAAAAGGTAAAGTGGATAACTCTCTAGTTATCCACATGCTTTTCCACATATTAAAGAAGTTATTAACAATTGTGAAAACGTTTTAAATAAATGACTATCTTTCATGAGATATTAAATACTTGTCTATTAAAAGTTGTATACGTTTGCAAAATTGTTCGAATTTAAATAGAGAAATGCTATAATTTGTAATTATATAAAGTAAAAAATTAATTGCAGAGGGAGATTACATGACGATAGCTATTCGGAAGATGAATGAAGGAGATATAGAACAAGTACAACGTGTTGCTAGATCGAGTTGGCGGACTACATATAAAGGAATTATACCTGATTCCATTCAAGAGAATTTTGTTGCAACTGCATATTCTTCTGAAATGTTACTTAAAAGACTAAATGAAACACTTTTTTTAGTAGGAGAAGACGAAGATGAAATTATTGGTTTTGCTAATTTTACTCCTCTAAAAGATGAGAGAAAAGTAGAATTAGGGGCTATTTATCTTTATAAAGAATACCAGGGAAAGGGTATTGGTACGGTCTTATTAAAAGCGGGGATACAGCATTTAAACGATGTTAAGAAAATATATGTAAATGTTGAAAAAGAAAATCTGGCTGGTGTCCATTTTTATAAATCTAAAGGGTTTATAATTGAAACGGAATATGAGGATTTGTTTGATGGTCATATATTACAAACTGTAAGAATGGCCTTAGAGGTTTGATGAATTTCACATCATTTTTAATAATATTGAGTATTAGTGCTCAGGGAGTCTTTTTGGTAAATAGGCCAAGTAAGGGTCTCCCTTTGACACTAAATATATCTCGCAGAACAGCTATGAAAGCTGCCTAGATGGGTCTGGTTTAATTGTTTGAGCAGGGCGGTTGCTTCTTGATATGTAACTATGCAACACCATGCCGATCATAACAAAGGCCATTCCTAATAAAGACATACCTGTAGGAAGAGGTGAAGCAAGAAAAATAATCTCTCCAATTAGTACAAAAAGTACCTGAATCGACTGTGTTGCCTCTACAGCTGCTAGTTGAGCCATATTATGTTGAACTAAACTTGTTGCTTGGAAGAAAAGTAGAGTAGCAATTAAGCCCGAACACATCGCAACCCAAAATGATTGGATTGTCTGCGTTTTACTTGGAAGGCCTGATGTAAAGATAGCAATAATAGCAAAAATAATCCAAAGTGGTAAGCTTCCAATTGTCATCCCCAATACCCTTTGAAATACATCCAATCTGCCCTCACAAATCGCCATCATTTTCCGATTTCCTAGCGGATAAGCAAAGGATGCAATGAGAACTGGAATGATCGTGAATAATACAGGCATGATTGATAACTGACTTGCATGCTCAAACTGCATCAATGCTACCCCAAAAATAATGATAAGAGACATGCTTAAGCCCCTTAACGGAATCTTTCCTCTAACCTTTACAGATCCATTGACTGTTTGAACTTTTTCATAAAAAAGTGGTGCAAGTAGTGAACCTGAGAGGATTGTTATTTGCCATGTGGCTGCAATTAGCCACCCTGGTCCATAAGCGCCTGCAAAGCAAATAGGTGCATAAAATAACCCAAATCCTACTGTTCCCCATAAAAGCCACTTTAGTGGATTTTTTTTCATCTCTATAAGAAGAGGCTGCCATTTTTTTCTCCACATAACGAAAAGAAGTAAAAAAGGAAGCATAAAAAAATAACGTAAAGATGAACTCCATAACCAGCTCCCTCCGGAAAGCTCCATGGAACGATTTAACACAAACGTAAAAGCAAAAAAGAAAGAAGAACAAACTCCTAATAAGATTGCCCGCATCGCGAAGCCTCCAATCTTCTCCATTAATTGGAAAGTTATGTTTAACATAATATAACATACAATTGTTTAATTTAGTGTGTTTTTTTATAAAATTATGATACTTTCTTTCAATATAAAAATATTGTCCATAAGATCATTCGTCCATATAATGAAAATAACAAAGTAAAATAAAGGGAGAGTGTAGTGATGAGGAAAAGCCTTCAATATCCTATTGGTGAATTTAAGGAGCCAAAGCAAGTTTCTCTGAAAGAGATCGAAGGATGGATAGAAGATATAGAAAACACCCCTGAGCAATTGAAGTTAGCTCTTGAAGGTCTTTCAGAACCATTGCTAGACACATCTTATCGACCAGGTGGATGGACAGTTAGACAAGTGGTTCATCATCTAGCAGACAGTCATATGAATAGCTATATTCGTTTTAAACTGGCCCTAACTGAAGATCGCCCGACTATTAAGGCATATGATGAAAAAACATGGGCAGCTTTTCCTGATACTAAATTACCATTATCAATCTCTATTAATCTCCTTGAATCTTTACATGAGCGATGGGTATATTTATTAAAATCAATGTCTATGTCTGACTTTGAAAAAACATTCTTTCATCCTGAAACAAATAAGGAAATCTCCTTGTCTACTAATGTTGCACTATACTCGTGGCATGGAAAGCATCATATAGAACATATAAAATTAGTAAGAGTTCATTAAAATAGCAAGCAGTCCTATGATCATGTAGGGCTGCTTTTTTAATAAGCTTAAAGGAGGTGTAAAATCATAGAAAACAAGTTTTACTGTCAACATAATTCCTCACCAAGCTGAATATGATGTACAAGCATATATCAATATTGGGGGTAAAGAATTTGAATTTCTTATTCAGCTACGTATTTCTAGGGGTTTCACTAGCAGCACCCATAGGTCCTGTAAACGCAGGTCAAATTGATCGGGGCATAAAAGGAGGATTCCTTCATGCCTGGCTGTTTGGTTTAGGGGCAACAACTGCTGATGTTGTATATATGGTGTTGGTGTATTTAGGGTTTGTAAACTTTTTGCAAATCCCGACAGTGAAAATGTTTCTATGGTTTTTTGGCTTTTTTGTTTTAGTGTATACGGGTATTGAAAGTTTAATGGCGGCTAAAAAACATACGTTCACAACTAGTAGAGTAAACCTCCACTATTCTAAGTCCTATTTTTCAGGCTTTTTTATGTCTTTACTTAACCCTTTAAGTATTTTATTTTGGATAGGAATTTATGGGGCAATCCTCGCTAACACCACAATTGGAAGTGGTGGAACACAGCTTCTTATTTGTAGTGCTGCTATCCTTTCGGGAGTTTTACTGTGGGATTTAGCGATGGCGATGTTTGCAAGTGTATTAAGAAGATATTTAACAACAACCCTTCTTGCTGTTATATCTACCATTTCAGGCATTTCTTTAATTTTGTTTGGCTTATACTTTGGCTATCAAGGCTTTCTATTGCTTCTTTAAATTGCGAGCCCTCCGTTTCGTTTAAATAAAGAAAATCAGGGTATTAAGAATGAAAAACGATACCGGGGTGCCGACATGATTAATTCATTTAAAAAACAATTTAGTGTTCCTAAGGGCATACTTGGAAGAGTTGCCGGAACCATTATGGCTATTGAAAATAAGAAGCTAAACAAATGGACTCTTTCTCAATTACATATAGATAACAGTGATTGTATTCTAGAGGTTGGTTATGGATCAGGAAAGTGTATAGAGTATATGTTAAAAGCCAATAAACTGATCAAAATTGACGGTCTTGATGTATCGAAAACGATGAAAGCCCAGGCGGAACAAAGACTGGAGGATTATGTTAAGAATGAACAAGTAACTCTTATGGTAGGTGATATTGAGAATACAGAGTTGGAGGAGGGGAAATACGATAAAGTAGTCACAGTAAACAATTATACCATCTGGTCTCATCCTGAAAGGGGATTACAACGTCTCCATCAGGCGATGAAAGCTGGAGGGAAAATTGCCATTACGATGCAGCCTAGAGAAGAAAATGCTAGCTCTATTAAAACAAGAATGTTTGCGAATCAAATTTATAAGGACCTATCCTATTGTGGCTTTACTGAAATAAAAATTTCTTTTAAGCGTATCCATCCAGAATTAGCAGTTTGTGTAACTGCCACTAAGCTGGATAAAAAAACATGAGTGAAGGGTAACAAGCCGCCATTCACTCATGTTTTTTTCTTTCGTCTTCATTTTTCCATCATGCTGCTAACCAAACCAATTAGTATACCTAAAAGAGCTCCCCCAGCAACTTCAGCAGGTTGATGTCCAAGCAGCTCATTTAATTCTTTTTCCTGCTTTACATGAAATAAACCCGGCATATGTCCGGATAATACCTCAATGTCTGCATCAATATCATTTACAATCTTTGCGATTTCACCTGTATGACGACGGATGCCTTGTGCGTCATACATAACAATAATTCCAAAAATAACAGCTAATGCAGTATCAGTGGAATTAAAGCCCTTTTTCGTTGCAACATAAGTTGCCAAAGCAGATACACCGGCTGAGTGAGAACTTGGCATGCCACCTGTTTGAAAAATCGGACGCCAGTCCCAAACATTGTTTTCCTTTTTATGTGTAAAAATTTTAAGCCCTTGTGCGATTCCAATGGCAGATAAAGCTGTCCAGATTCCTCGATTCATTTCTCTCACCTCTATGTATGTAGTCTTTAACAAAATAAATTCTATATACAATGATGGTTAAAAAAATCGAAGGAATACTAACAAATAGGAAAGTGCTTATATGTAGTCTCAATATAAAACAAACATAGAAGACAAAACCTTCTATGTTTGTTGTGGAGTAATCCATTTTGTTAAAAGTGGAGGTTCATAAGAACGAAATTTCTGAATTAGCTGCTCGGGATCAGAATCTACAATAACCATTGATTGATATTCAGGCTTTAAAAATTGTTCTTGAATCATATGGTCAAAGAAAGCAAGAAGTTTATCATAATAATGGTTACTGTTCATCATTCCAATTGGCTTTCTATGTTCTCCTAATTGAGCCCAAGTATAAACTTCAAAAAACTCTTCCATTGTCCCAGGTCCACCTGGTAAAACAACAAACCCATCTGATAGCTCTTCCATTTTTGCCTTACGCTCATGCATGGAATGAACAATAATAAGCTCAGTAAGACCGGGGTGAGCAAGTTCCCGTTCCATTAACATTTTAGGTATAACACCAATCACTTCTCCGCCCGCTTGCAGAGCTGCATTTGCTACAACACCCATAATTCCTACTTTCGATCCACCGTATACAAGCGTGATTCCCTCTTTAGCTAATTGAGCACCAAGTTTTGCTGCATCCTCTGAATATAAATCTGAAGCGCCTGGACTAGATCCGCAAAAAACACAAATTCTTTTCATGATATCCCCTCCTTGAGTTAGTGTGTGAAAAGGGTTGTAAAAAAGGACTATTCTTTAAAATGAAAAATATACAACTTATTTTAGTTTAGATGGTTTTTTATTATTTGAAAATAAAAAGTAATGGAATTTACAACATCTTTATAAAGGATTTAGGTTCATAATGACCGAAAAGAAATTAAGCTTCTTAATTCAGTTTGAAATTTACATAAATTTCTTGTATAAGTGGGACCTTAGATACGTACAGAATTATATTAGGAGAGATGATAGTGAAATTAGATCTCAGGTGGTTTGTAATGGAGGCGCTAGAAGCATATATTCAAGAATATGAATTAAAAAGTGCGTTAGACTTTTATGAACAACAATTAATAAATAAAAAGGGGAAAATTCTAGAGATAGGTCAAAGTCATTTATTCCTTCTTCCTGAACTTTTGAATCATGGCCTCCAAATGGAAGGACTGGTGGATTCCAAGCAAGGAGAGGAGGCTTGTAAACAAAAATGTGAGGAGTTAAATCAGACGGCTACCATCTATCAATTGAGCTTAAATGAGTTTAAAAAACCTACTCGTTACGACGCCATTATAATACCTTTTGGATCTGTCTTAACTGTAGAAGAAAGGCTTAAGTCAATAAAACTTTTAAAAAATGTCTATGATCATCTAAAAAGCAAGGGCACCATTATTGTTGATCTTTTTATACAGGATGAATTTCTTGTTCAGCAAAAGCATAGTATGGTTCAAGAATTTATGAGTGATCTGTATGTTTGTGAAAAACAATTAATCAAGCTAGATATGCTCGAACAATCAACAACATATTTGTTATCAGTTGAAAGGATAAAAGAAGGCAAGATGATTGAAAAAGAGCAAAAATTACAGCCCTTTATATGGTATGGAATAAAAGAATTTAAGTTGATTTTGGAGAGAATCGGGTTTACTAATGTCAACATATATAACAACTACTCTACAACAGAATCAACTAAATCATCCGATAAAAAGGTATTCACATTTACAGGTGAAAAATAATCAAATACATAGTAGAAAAACTATTTACCTCCTTAGATCAAGCAAATCATCCTTCTTAAATGAAAGAAACGAAATTAAAATCAAACCGTATGATAGAACAAGAGGGCAAAAAAAGCAGAAAATGTTCGAAAACTTATAACAGAAATAAGGAAACGTTAATAACAATTTTGCCCTAAAGTGATAAAATAAGAATGATGAAAGAGCTGAGGAGGAAAATCCGGATGAAAATGAAGTTAGGCTTAATTTATGGTGGGAAATCTGCAGAGCACAATGTTTCTTTGCAAACAGCCCTAGCCGTTATCAATGCACTGGATATGAGTAAATTTGACATACATCCTATATACATTAAAGAAAATGGAGAATGGGTAAGAGGAAAGGCATTAGATGCTCCTGTAAAAGAAGTCAGTACATTAAGATTGCAGGAGAACGGAGATTCTATTTCCCCCGTTACATTAAATACTGAGTTATTTCCTGCAAAGGTTGAAGAACAGGAAAAAATTGATGTGATCTTTCCGTTGCTACATGGACCAAATGGTGAAGATGGAACGGTTCAAGGATTACTTGAATTATTGAATATCCCGTACGTAGGGAATGGAGTATTAGCTTCAGCTGCTGGTATGGATAAAGTTGTCATGAAGAATTTATTTGCACAAGCTGGCTTAGCTCAAGCAAAATATGTATCTTTTATAAAAAGTGATTATGAGCAATCACCAGCTGCCAAATTTGAGGAAATCGAAGCTGAATTGGGTTATCCATGCTTTGTAAAGCCTGCAAATTTAGGATCAAGTGTTGGTATTAACAAGTGTAAAGATAGAGAAAGCTTAGAGGCGGCTATTAAGGAAGCATTTGAGTTCGATCGTAAGGTGATTATTGAAGAATCAATTGTTGGAAGAGAGATTGAAATTGCCGTTATTGGTAATGATCATCCGGAATGCTCAGTAGTTGGTGAAATTGCTCCTAAAGTGGAATTCTATGATTATAAAGCTAAGTATGAAGATGGAGAAACAGATTTAATTATTCCAGGTAACGTAACGGAAGAGGAATATGAGAAGATTAAAGAGATGGCCATCACATCCTTTAAGGCAATAGACGGATCAGGCCTAGTTCGTGCAGACTTTTTCTTAACAGAAGACGGCAAAGCTCTTATTAATGAGGTTAATACAATGCCTGGTTTCACTCCATATAGTATGTTCCCACTAATGTGGAAGCATTCAGGCCTTGAATACCCTCAACTAATAGAAAAACTTGTTGACCTTGCATTGGAGCGCTATGAACAAAAGCAACAAATTAAACATTCTTTTTAATCAACTAAGCTTACGAAATTCTTAATTTTATTTAAAAGGAACTGAATATAGCATAAATCAGTTCCTTTTTTCTTTTAGCACATAAAGATTCCTTAAATAGGAGAGGATTTAATGATTACAAGAACACTACTTGATGTACAAAACATGGTGAATGGAGAAGGATTAGAAGAAAAATATCAACACGTTGAAATTTCAGGCGTAACAACTGATTCACGTAATGTTGAAAATGATAATTTATTTTTTCCACTTGTTGGTGACGTATTCAATGGGCATGAGTTCGTTGACAAAGCAATAAGTAACGGAGCAAAAGCAGTTATTTGGCAGAAATCCGAAAAAAACCCTCCAAAAGAAGTGCCAATCATTTTAGTTGAAGATACTTTAGTGGCGCTTCAAGCTCTTGCAACAGCATATATTAATGAATTACCTAACCTGAAAATTATCGGTATTACAGGTAGTAACGGTAAAACAACAACAAAGGATATGGTTGCAGCCATTTTAGAAACAACATATAAAGTACATAAAACACAAGGGAATTTTAATAATCATATAGGTTTACCATTAACCGTTTTAAGTATGAGTGAGGATACAGAAATAGCGGTTTTAGAGATGGGGATGAGTGGTAAAGGAGAAATTGAACTATTATCTGAAATTGCGCATCCGGATGTTGCGGTCATTACAAATATCGGTGAAGCACATTTAATGGATTTAGGATCTAGAGAAGGAATTGCAGAAGCTAAGCTTGAGATTACAAAAGGCTTAAAAAAAGACGGATTATTTATTTTTCACGGCGATGAACCACTTTTACAAGAGAGAGTGCCAGGACTGTCTTTAAAAACAGCTACTTTTGGAGAAGCAAGTTCTAATGATTATTACCCTGCAAAGATTATTCAAGAACCAACAGGAACATTATTTGAAGTGAACAATGAGGAATACTTTATTCCTGTACTTGGAAAACATAATGTGTGGAATGCTTTAGCAGCCTATGCAGTGGCGGATTATTATGGCGTTGAAAAGGATGCCATAAAAAAGGGATTTTCGTCCATGAAGTTAACTGGGATGCGTTTAGAGTTAATTCAAGCTAAAAATGGAGCATCAATTATTAATGATGCTTATAATGCAAGTCCTACTTCAATGTTAGCAGCAATTGACCTTATTGAGAATTTAAAAGACTTTGATCAAAAGATTGTCGTTTTAGGTGATATGCTTGAATTAGGTGATGATGAAGTAGAATATCACCAACAAGTAGGAAGAGAAATAAAACAAAATAATATTTCCCACATCTTTACTTATGGAAAACTTGGTAAAGAAATTGCAAAAGGTGCAAAAGAAAATCAACCAGTTGATATAGTTCATCATTATGATCAAAAGGATGAATTAATTAAGCATCTACAGTCTATCGTGAAAGAAAAGGATATTGTTCTTGTAAAAGCCTCAAGAGGAATGAAGCTGGAAGAAGTCGTAAATTCAATTGTATAAGAGGGAAGGAAGGGAATAAGAGTGTAGCCTTCCAAGTTGAACGGTAAAGGAGGTTTCTATCATTTGAAAGGATGTCTCTTTATTCATGGTTTCACCGGAGCACCTTATGAGGTGGAACCACTTGCCAGCTATATAAAAAAGCAAACTGGTTGGATTGTAAAAGTTCCCACTCTGCCTGGACATGGAGTAACTCTTTCATTAAAAGGGCATACATATAAAGAATGGATTTCTCATGCTGAACAAGAACTTCTTTTATTAATGAAAGAGGTGGATGAGGTCTATGTTATTGGTTTTTCAATGGGAGGAGTTATTGCTTCGTATTTAGCTGCTAAATACGAAGTGAAAAAGTTGGTCCTATTAAGTGCTGCTGTTTATTATGTGAATCCTAAACAATTGGCAATGGATATAAAAAATATGATAAAAGATTTATTTGGTGGGAAAATTAATAATAATGAACTATTTAACCGGTATAAGAAAAAGATAGTTGAAACACCTATATCATCAACTATTGAATTTAGAAAGTTAGTGAAAGAAATAAAGCCTTACATTCAGAAATTAAACATGCCAGTACTAATTGTTCAAGGTGAATGCGATGGAATAGTTCCGGTTAAAAGTGCCTTTTATTTGTACAACACCATTCCATCTAAACAAAAAGAACTACACTTACTCCCATGCTCTAAACATCATGTTTGTCATGGTGATGATTACGAAGATTTGAAGGAATACGTTGAACGCTTTTTAGAAAATCAACATGAAGAAAGTGCTATTTATAGTTAGCAAGCTGTTCTGACATTAAGTTGAAATAAGAAACCGGTAGTGGTATGATTACATTTAAAGTGTTTGCGGGCTTTAAATAAGGTAAACTGCTGCCCTTGTTAAATAAGGGCATTTTTTGTTGGCAAATAATCAGAACGGTTTTACTATCTTCTAAGTGTGGGTAGTATAAGAAGAGCAGGCACAATGTTGCCGGTTTTTTAAACATCTGACTGTTTTTCATGATGACACAACAGTTGATAATCTACATTAAGCTCGGCGGATCCCCGAGCATATAGGATTCATTTAAACATCGTTTCATTATGAATACGATATAGATTACCTATAAGGTCTGTAAATATTTACAGCAAACGATATAGAAGGAGTATGAATACATTGACATTAACGTTTCAAGATTTAGGTTTAAGTACGTCATTGATGGAATCAATAAGTAAAATGGGATTTGAAGAACCATCACCAATTCAAGCACAAACAATCCCGTTAGGTTTGCAAAAGAAGGATGTTATTGGACAGGCGCAAACAGGTACTGGTAAAACAGCTGCATTTGGTATTCCGCTTATTGAAAAGATTGATGTGAAAAGTAACAACATTCAAGCTGTTGTTGTTGCTCCAACTCGTGAACTTGCTATTCAGGTATCAGAAGAACTATACAAAATTGGTTATCACAAGCGCTCTCGTGTTCTCCCTATTTATGGTGGTCAAGATATTAACAGACAAATTCGTTCATTAAAGAAAAACCCACATATTATCGTTGGAACACCTGGACGATTATTAGACCATATTAATCGTAAAACCCTTCGTTTAAGCGGCGTTCATACAATTGTATTGGATGAAGCAGATGAAATGTTAAACATGGGCTTCATTGAGGACATTGAGGCGATTCTTTCAAATGTACCAGAGGAGCGTCAAACATTACTTTTCTCAGCAACAATGCCGGATCCAATCCGTCGTATCGCAGAGAAATTTATGAAAGACCCTGAGCTTGTAAAAGTAAAAGCAAAAGAAATGACAGTTCCAAATATTACACAATACTACCTTGAAACACACGAAAGAAAGAAATTCGATGTTTTAACAAGATTACTTGATATTCAATCTCCTGAACTTGCGATTGTTTTCGGTCGTACAAAGCGTCGTGTTGATGAATTATCTGAAGCATTAACGTTAAGAGGTTATACAGCTGAAGGTATTCATGGTGACTTAACACAGGCTAAACGTATGTCTACTCTACGCAAATTTAAAGAAGGTGCAATTGAAGTACTAGTTGCAACAGACGTTGCAGCCCGTGGACTAGATATTTCAGGTGTTACACATGTTTATAATTTCGATGTACCTCAAGATCCAGAAAGCTATGTTCACCGTATTGGACGTACAGGTCGTGCAGGTAAAACAGGTATGGCGATGACTTTCGTTACACCTAGAGAATTAGACATTGTAAAAAACATTGAGCGTACAACAAAACGCAAAATGGATCGCATGAAGCCACCAACTGTTGATGAGGCGATTGAAAGTCAACAACAAATGACAGTGGAAAAAATTCGCTCAATCATTGAAGGTGAAAACCTTTCTTTCTACAAACGTACAGCAGAAGAGCTTCTTGAAGAGTTCGATGCACAAGATGTAGTAGCTGCTGCAATTAAATTTATGACAAAAGAGCCAACTGCTGTTGAGGTTAAACTAACAGAAGAAGCTCCGTTATACTCAAGATCTAAAAACAAAGGTGGCCGCTCTTCTGGCAATAGAAGAAAAGGTGACTACAATCGCGGCGGCGGCGGTGGTGGACAAAAGAATCGTTCATCATACGGTAACCGTGACCGTGACCGTGACCGTGATCGTGATCGTGGTGGTAAAAGTGGGCAAGGCGGTAATAATAAACGCCGTTACTCAAACTCAAAATAATATCGAAAAAGCCGACCTAAATGGGATCGGCTTTTTTGCATATTTAAAGCGAAATCGTTTCTTTCTTTTTAAGTGTTGACTTAAAAGAAAAATTTGTAACAACGCGAAGTACTCTTTCAACTGGTCCTTGCGATGATATCTTTAAATAAAACGTACTGGCAATTACTTGTAGACAAAAAATACAAAGAGCCAAAAGGATGCCGCTGAACAAGTTCGTATGACCGAAAAGACCAAAGCCATATCCGTAATAAATGGTTGTGCAAATGACAGTTTGCATTAAATAATTTGTTAGAGAAAGCTTCCCAACATTGGCAAAGGCATTCTTTACTTTCTTTCCTTTTAAAATATGAAAAAGGAAGGCGAATAAAAAGATATAACCAAGAGACAGCAGGTTAGCGCCTAGCATGCCTAGGACTCCTGACCAGTTAAAGTCAGGTAAGAAAATGTTAAAGCTTTTTAATATTAAGCCAATAGGAACAAGGATCATACCAATGATATATTGCCTTTTCTCGAGTGCTGGCTGTGTAAAGAGACCTGTTTTTGCACTGTATATACCAAATAAAAAAAGCGGTGCAGACATAAATGGAATAAAGGCCAAAATGAAGATCAGCAAGCCTGGTGAAACATCCATTGGTAATTCATTGTTTCGATGATCCATAATTTCTGTGTAAGAACCAAAACTATAGGTTTGGATTGTATCTAATACATACTCTTCCATTTGAGCTTGTTCTTGTTTTGTTTCTTCTAGCTGTCCATAACCAATTAGTGGTGTTAAGCACAATAAAATGATTGCCCAAATAAAGATGGTTTTCATTCGACGATTTAAAAAGAGTAATAAGAAAAACCCCATCATACCATAAAAAGTTAAAATATCTCCTTCCCATAAAAAGGTACTGTGTAAAATACCAAGCAACAGGAGCATAAGAAATCTTCTTGCAAAATATCGTTTGTATTTAAGGTGATGGTTCTCAAGTTTTTCCTTCATCTTTACCATGGAATACCCAAATAAAAAGGTGAAGATCGGCATAAAGCTCCCCTCTATAAATATTTTTATAAACTGATAAGCAACAGTATTTGAGTTGGAAAGATTATAAAAATGAATTTCGTCTTTTCCCCACATTCCAAATTGAAAAATTAAAATATTAGCAAGCAAGATGCCAAAAAGACTAGCTCCTCTCAAGGCGTCGATAAGTGTTATTCTAGTTATGCTCTCCTTCATGATTTTTCTCCTTTTCGTTTGTTTAGTTATGTAAATTCACTATAATTCTCTTTTCTTAATTTAAAGGAATCTAGAGATTAACAATAACTTAATTGTTCAAAAAGGAAATTAATGTTTTGGTAATGTTTGTATGATACGATCGGTTTGAGGTGAGGTTGAATGCAAGAAGCGAATATTTTATTGGTAGATGACGAAACATCCATTGTGAAGATGGTTGAAATGGTTCTGAATAAAGAAGGATTTATAAATATTTTTAAAGCATATACAGCCAGGGAAGCATTGGAAATTGTTCAGCAGGAAGATATTGATTATATCGTTCTAGATGTCATGCTCCCGGATTTATCAGGCTTTGATTTATGTCCAAAAATAAGAGATATTTCTAATGCCTATATTTTATTTCTAACTGCAAAAGTGTCTGATTTAGATGTATTAACAGGCTTTGCAATTGGTGGAGATGATTATGTGACGAAGCCATTTAATCCACTTGAAATTGCAGCAAGAATAAAAGCAACATTGAAAAGAAGAACTTTACCTGAAAGGACCTCATTTAATGATGGAGTGAAGTCAGGTAATAGCTTTGATTATAAGGGCTTTGTAGTGGATGTAGATGCAGGGGAGTTACTTGTAAAGGGAAAGGTTGTTCCGTGTCCAGCACAAGCCTTTTTACTATTAATCTATTTCTGCCAAAATCCTAATATTGTGATTTCTAAGCAACAATTACTTGAAACAGTTTGGGGTTATGACCGATTTGTTGATGACAATACGGTTACTGTCCATATTCATAAGCTAAGAGAGCGAATTGAAGAAGATCCAAGCAATCCAAAATATTTAAAAACTGTACGTGGATTAGGCTATAAGCTTGTGAAGGAGAAAGAGGTGTGAGAGTTGTAAAACGAAGACTAACCTTTCACTTTCTACTGCAATATATAGGGATTACCTTATTAATCAGCACCATTTTCGTGGCACTATTAATCTTGTTAATATGGTTTATTTCCACAGAAGATTTGAAAAGAAGCTTCCCCACAGGAGCACTAGAATCAATTTCTACTGAAACTTCGATCACTGATGGTAAAGCAGACATTAGTAAGGGATGGGAACAACAGCTGCAAAAGAAAGATATGTGGTTTCAAATTGTTGATAAAAATGGAAAAGAAATTGCATCCAGCAATAAGCCACCTGACATACAAGATTCCTATTCATTAAGTGAAATATTAGAAATAGAAGAAGACCAGCGTTTTAAAGGTTACTCAGTTTACACTGAATTAGATACGATTAGCTATAATGAGCCTTATTATTATTTATTAGGTTTTAGGGACATGACATATGAACAGTTACAGAAACTTATTAAAAAATATAGTCAAAATGGAGAAGTGGATAAAAGCAAAGTAAACTTATTAGAGAAGGAAATGGATAAATCCAATACTCTTCACTTAGTGAATGAGGAAGGAAAAGTAGTCCAATCTTTTGGAAAAGATCTTAACATTGAACATTATAATCCAATTGAAATCCTCACAAGAGAAAAAGCCCCAGGCTTATATAACACAAGGGTATCAGTTATCCATGATCAGAAGACAAATCGAATTTGGGTTCTTCACTCCAAAAATAATATGAAAGAAGCTTATGCTGAGCAAACATTTTATCGTGACATCTTAATTGCATTTATAATAGTTGGGGTCATTATTCTGCTGATTACGATTAGTATTGCTGTGTGGCACGGGTTTAGATACGGTCGCCCCATCATCATTTTTACTAGTTGGCTAGAACGAATGGAACATGGTCAATATCAAGAAGTTCTTACTGAAGATGAAAGGAAAAGAATTTTTCGTAAAAATGGAAAAGTTAAAGTGCGTTATCGTCTTTATCAGGAAGTTTTTCAAGCCTTCTACAATATGGCAGAAACACTAAGTTCAACAGAAAAAGAAAGAAAACGACTGGATCAAACAAGGGAAGAGTGGATGACAGGAATTTCTCATGATTTAAGAACACCTTTAGCATCTGTTCAAGGTTATGGTCATTTACTTGAAAGTGACAAATATGAATGGTCCAATGAGGAAATAAAAGATATGGGCAAGGTGATCAGAGAAAAAGGGGAATATATGCTTGGGCTTGTGGAGGACTTTTCATTAGCCTTTCAATTAAAAAACAATTCTCTATATTATTTAAAGGAAAAAATACTGCTTAATGACTTCCTTAAGGATGTTGTACAGAAATATAAGAATGATCGAATGCTTGGGAATGTGAACATTTCTTTTGTGGAAGAGGTTAAAAACTTAGAACTTGATATTTCAAGGAAATGGTTTGAGCGTATTTTTGATAATTTAATTATGAATGCAATAAAACATAACCCTCCTAATACAGCTATTTTTGTGACACTCAAAAAAGCAATGGATCCACAATTTGTAGAAATAGCTGTTGAAGATCAGGGTGTTGGTATGAACGAAGAGATGCAAGAAAATCTTTTTGAACGATACTTTAGGGGCACTAACACAGAGGAGAAAGTCGATGGAGCAGGCCTGGGAATGAGTATTGCAAAGGAAATCGTCAAGTTGCACAATGGTGAGATTCATGTAACCTCGGCCGTTGGGGAAGGAACGGTTATTAAGCTTAGGTTTCCTGTCCATGCTAAGCCTGTTGGGCAGGATGAGTAGTGTATTGTTATTGTTTCGCTTGAGGTGGAATTGGGATGATATGAGCTTGATGAACGGCATAAGCGGTAAGTGGGGAGTGGATAGTGTCGTTCATGAGGTGGATGAACGATAAAAGAGGTGAGGTGAGAGAGGGTAGTGTCGTTCATGAGCCGAATGAAGACCAAACCCTGCAAAGAAACTCGCGCTAACGTATTTCATAAGCGGAATGAAGACCAAAATCCGCAAAGAAAAGCGCGCTAACGTACTTCATAAGCGGAATGAAGACTAAAATCCGCAAAGAAATGCACGCTAACGTACTTCATAAGCGGAATGAAGACCAAAATCCGCAAAGAAAAGCGCCTAACGTTCTTCATAACCCAAATGAAGACCACCCCCCGCATGAAACCGTCCCATCCCCCCAACACCCCAACTCAAATCAAAATCATCTACTTAGGGCAAGCTATACCTACACACACTATTCCTTAAGAGGTGACAAACATGACAATTGTACGGTTAGGGTATGTGGCAATGAGTATGAACTTGCAAAATTGCTCTCCTTCTCAAACCATGACTTTTACACAGTTTCAAAAAATTAAGGACAGGGAAGCTGCGATAGCGAAGTTAGAAAAAATAGCTCAATCAAATATTCAAAACTGTTTAAGGCTGCT
The DNA here is from genome assembly GCF_002577655.1 of Bacillus sp. AFS040349. Classification (NCBI taxonomy): domain Bacteria; kingdom Bacillati; phylum Bacillota; class Bacilli; order Caryophanales; family Bacillaceae; genus Bacillus; species Bacillus sp. AFS040349. The sequence continues at coordinate 20,168 of NZ_NUMC01000062.1, forward strand.
AAAGCATAATGTGGCACATCATATTCATTTTTTTCGTTTTAGCTCAAAGCTGATTCCTTTGGCTAATCATGAAGAACTTCGAGATTGGAAATATATGAGCAATTTAGATGAATCCTTAGCTGAAATAGGAGAGTATCTTAAAAAACATCCTATTCGTGTTGGTTTTCATCCTGACCATTTTGTTGTATTGAATTCTACACAAAAGGAAATTATGAAAATGTCTTTAAAAACTTTACATATGCATGAGATGCTATTGGAAGGAATGGGAATAGATCCTGAGCATAGATGTGTGATTCATATTGGCGGAGCATATGATGACAAACTAAAATCCCTCGAGCAATTTATTCATAATTGGGGATTGATTCCACTATCATTACAAAGAATGCTTATCTTTGAGAATGATGACACCACCTTTGACTTAAGTGATGCTCTTTATTTATGTGAAAAATTAGGTGTTCCGCAGGTTTTTGACTATCACCATCACTTAGCTTTCCATGAGGATTCTGATTGGGAAAAGCATTGGGACCGTGTTGTTGGGACCTGGAAGGAATCAAGTCTTCCGATTAAAATGCATATCTCTAGTCCCAAAAATGAAAAAGATTTTCGAGCACATGCAGATTATATTGATCCAAACATGTTCCTAACGTTTTTACACACTGTAAAAGGAAGTGTTGATCAAATTGATTGCATGATTGAAGCAAAACAAAAGGATAATGCCCTCTTTCAGTTAGTGTCCGATTTGAAGTCTCATTCAGAAATAGAATGGATTGATCAATCATCTTTCAAGATAAAATAAAGGAATTATTTACATGGTAGTAACAAATAGAAAGATCCCATTATGCTATAATAAATGGGATTATTTTCATTTTAGTAATGCTATAAAACAATTGTTGGAACGGCCTGCTTTTCTACAAGCAAGTACGTAATTTTCATTATAATTTTAAAAAAGGGAGAGAGAGGGTTGAGAGAACAGCCGAAAAATCAAATTAGTAAAAGGGCATTAACGGCCTGGAAGATGGGTGCTTTAATTAGTGCAGGTTTTTGGTTACTAATTGTGGTCGCCATTGGAGTAGGTATTTATTTTCTGGAACTTTCGTATTGGTTCTTAGGAGTAGCTGTAGCTATTTGGGTGGTTTATACAATCATCAGTGTGTTGGTCATCCCGAGGGTGAGGCATCGAGTTTGGAGATATGAAGTTCATGAACATGAAATTGATTTGCAGTATGGACTGTTTGTGATAAAAAGAGTATTAATTCCAATGGTTAGAGTTCAACATGTTGATACTCATCAAGGTCCTTTGTTACGGAGATATAAATTAGCTTCAATTGAAATTTCTACTGCTGCAACTAAGCATGAAATACCAGCTTTGGATTTAGAAGAAGCAGATCTTATGCGGGATCATATCTCAAAGTTGGCGAGGGTGACAGACGATGATGTTTGAGCCTAAAAGAATTCACCCAGTAGGGATGATTTTAAGCTTTGCAAGAATGATAAAGTCATATATAATCCCTGCTATTGTTTTCTTCTTTGTTGGTAGTAATGACCGGTTTGATCTTTACTTTATCATAGGTGGATGCTGTTTAGCCCTTCTTATTGTTGTAACAAGTATATTAGAATGGTGGAAGTTTACATATTGGTTTGAAGATGGTGAATTGAGAATCAAGCATGGCATTTTTGTGACAAAGAAAAGGTACATTCCTATTGAACGAATTCAAACTATTAATATTAGTGCAGGGATTGTTCAACAACTGTTTCGACTTGTAAAGGTCCAAGTTGAAACTGCTGGAACTGGAATGGAAGCTGAAGCCGTATTATCTGCCATAAAAAAACAAGATGCCGACAAAATTCAAGAAGTTTTAGCAGAATATAAGCAGGAAATAAAAAAGCCTTCTCTAATAGAAGAAGATCAAACTATTCAACAAGTGCAGACAGTTTATAAAATGAAAACGAAAGATCTTTTAGTTGCTGCATCTACGTCTAGTGGAATCGGAGTTATTATTTCAGCAGTTGCTGCTTTTGTCTCACAATTTGATGAATTGATCTCGTTTGAGGAAATTTTTGAGCGATTTGAGTTTCTTACACATGCAAGTATTACTTTGTATGCCATCTTAGTATTTATTGGTTTTTTTATCGCTTGGATCTTAAGTATTATTGGTGTGTTATTAAAATATGCGTACTTTACAGTTGTGAAAGAGGAAGATGAAATAAGGATTTCTCGAGGAATCTTTGAAAAAAGCCAAGTATCAATTCCGTTAAAACGAATTCAAGCGATTAAAATTGTGCAAAACCCACTAAGGCAACTGCTTGGCTATAAAACTGTTTATATAGAAAGTGCAGGAGGCAGTGCAGTTGATGAGGGCACTTCCACAATACTGTTTCCAGTTGTCTCTAAGCATGAAGTTTCAACTTTAATGGAACAGTTTGTACCATTATTCAAACAAAGTAGCCGGTTGCATCGTTTACCTATAATATCAAAGAAAAGGTATATGATAAGGAAAGTGTTACCTGCAATTGCTATAATACTTCCGCTTCTTTATTTTTTTCAACCATGGGGATATAGTTCACTTATTCTCATTCCAATTTGTTTAGTGTGGGGGTACTATTCATATAAAGATGCAGGCTGGAATATAGAAGGCGATCAGCTGCAGTTAGCATTTCGAAGGGTTTCTAAAACGGATATACTTGTATATCGTAATCGTCTGCAGTCTGTGAAAACGAAAACCTCCTATTTCCAAAAGAAATATTCACTCCAAACATTTGAGTGTACGATAAAAACCGGACTGGTTGGAAACAGCTTTCCCGTCAAAGATATGGATGAACATGATACGGACAAAATCATTTCTTGGTATTCATATGAAACGGGAAAATAAACAGACACAGCCGCGATAGGCTGTGTCTGTTTTTACTCTAAACTAAAATCTAAAAAACAATCCAATTAAAATTAGGATACTAAAAATAATCCAAAAGAGTGTTCTGTAGTTGAAAGAAAAAACATTTGTCTTCCGAGCTGTGTTAGGTGTGTAAAAAGATTGGTAAGAATAATGTCTTGGTTTTTTTATCAAAATAGGTGAAAGTAAAAAACCGCCTATCATCCCAAAAATGTGTGCGACAACATTTATATTTGTATTGATAAAAGTCATAATAAGACCGATGACTAAAATGCTAATTATAATTTGAGTGTTCGCTTGATCAATGATCCCTTTTCTGAAATACACCATAAATAAGTAAGCTCCAAATAAACCGAAAATAGCACCGGAAGCTCCGATATGGGAGTATTGAAGGGGCTCAATAATATAAGTTGCAACACTTGCAATAACTCCGGCACCTACATATAAAAGAATAAACCTGGCTTTCCCAAGCATCTTCTCAAGGGCAGGTGCAAATAAAATAAGTGAGATTGTATTAAAAAACAAATGGCCGAATCCAATATGAAGAAAGATTGGTGTAAGTAGTCGCCAATACTCTCCATTTGCAATTCCCGCGTTAAAGCCATCTAATAATCCCAATAATATTTGCAACTGAGGAATTGGCACTTGAAAGAGAACCCAAAATAAGATGTGAATGCCAACAATAATGGAAACAATAGGATATAATTGTAAAAAGGTGCGGAAATTCTCTGTTCTAGTAAACATAAATGTCCTCCTTTGGATCATTTCAAATATGTTGTTTTGATTATTAATGTTCAAGTATGCTTTTATACTAACACGAATATGTACGAGTTCTAGGAAATAGTACTATTAAGGCTTGGAAGGTGTTGTTATACATATGATTACAGGAATTGGTTTAGATATCATTGAATTGGATCGCATTAGAAGAATTGTTGATCGTCAGCCAGGTTTTATTAAGCGAATATTAACAATGAATGAAATTGAAAAGTTTTCAACTTTATCTAGGGAAAGAAAAGTAGAGTTTTTAGCTGGACGTTTTGCTGTAAAGGAAGCATATTCAAAAGCGTTAGGAACTGGAATTGGTGAAGAGATTGGATTTCAAGACATAGAAATAACAAATGATGATAAAGGAAAGCCGAGTATTGAAATACTAAAGGATACAGCTCGGGATTCTGTTGTTCATGTTTCAATTACCCATTCAAGACAATATGCTGCTGCTCAAGTAATAATAGAAGGTAAATAAAAGACCCTATGCTTTTTGAATAATTTTATAGCTAGTCTGCATATTCGGAAAGTTTGTCTCATATATTTGGTAATGCGATAGGGAAGACAAGTTGTTTTTAAGAATTCATCTTTCATCTTTACTAGGGATTAATGGAGCCTGGTAGTTGAAAGACATGAGATCTAGCAAAACATTTCTTCCTTTTTAACGTTATATGAGGCAAAGGGGTTGAAAAAGTTGAAAAAAAGCTTTGTGTTATTATTAGTAGGGCTTTTAACAGTACTTGTTCTAGCGGGATGTGGTGAAAAATCACAGGCAGATGTAGTTCAGGCGTTAGAAAAGAAGATTGATGAAATGTCAGGGTATAAGGCAAAAGGAAAGATGACACTTCAAACAGGTAGTGATCCACAGGAGTATGAAATCGAAATTTGGCATAAAAATCCTTCTTACTACCGAGTAAACCTTAAGAATTCGCAGAAAGAGCAAAGCCAAATGATCTTGCGTAATGACGAAGGGGTATTTGTATTAACTCCAGCACTAAATAAAAGCTTCCGTTTCCAAAGTGATTGGCCACAAAATAGCAGTCAGGCATACTTATATGAATCTTTAGTAAATGATATTTTAAAAGATGCTGAAGCAAAGTTTTCTGCTGCTGAAGAAAAGTATGTTTTTGAAACGAAAACAAATTATCAAAACAATAAAATGCTACCTGCACAAGAAATTACATTTAACAAGAAAGATTTATCTCCAACAATGGTCAAAGTGATGGATACAGACCGAAATCCACTTGTTGTTGTAGAATTCTCAAGCTTTGAGTTCAATGCATCTTTTGATGAAAATTCATTTGATGTAGAGAAAAATATGTCAAGCGCTCAGATTGAAGTTCCAACAATGGCTACTGGTGACCGCGAACCTTTCACTGTTAAATATCCTTTAGAACAACCAAACGGTGTAAAACTACTTGAGGAATCAGAAGTTGAAACTGAAAATGGTAAACGTGTTATTTTATCATTCGGTGGAGAAAAGTCCTTTACGCTAATTCAAGAAACAGCTGAAATTGCAACACCTGCATCTGCTTCTACATCAACATACGTAGATGGTTATCCGGCAGATTTAGGCTTCACAATCGGTGCTATGTCAGAATCTACATTAACATGGTCACATGATGGGGTAGATTATATGTTAGCATCTGAAGATTTAACAGAAGATGAGATGTTAATGGTTGCTAAATCTGTACAAGGTCAAACAGCCAAATAATCCTTTTTCGGGTGGGGAATCCACCCGTTTTTTTAATCATTCTCCACTTCATGAACTTGCCCAACTTAGGCAAGTTTTCTATATGTTCCAGAAGTTAACCCTAAATTCCAAGGTTAATTTACCCCTTTTTGATATTTTTACTCCTATTAATTTGACAATTCTGTCCTTTAGTCGAGATAATCACAATATAAAGTAAAATAACTGGTGGATAAACTGTACAAAATTAAAATGTTTTCTTAACAGTCGATTACGTAAGGAAGTGGAGTCATGCAACCGGGTTTTTTTCGTGATACATGGGTTGAAGTAAATCTAGATGCAATTGAACATAATGTTCGTTTAATGAAACAACATATAGGTGAAGAGGTTCATTTAATTGCGGTAGTAAAGGCAAATGCTTATGGTCATGGGGCTAAGCAAGTGGCGGAGACTGCATTAATATCTGGTGCAACCATGCTTGCAGTTGCTTTTTTAGATGAGGCAATATCATTGCGCAGGCAAGGTATACAAGCACCAATTTTAGTAATGGGAGCCATTAGAGCCTCAGATGTTGACATGGTTGAAAAGCATAACCTAACAGTAACTGTATTTTCGTTGGATTGGCTAAAGGAAGCAGAAGGATCTATTCAAAATTTTATTGATCTTCATATAAAAGTAGATACAGGTATGGGGCGACTTGGCGTTCAGAATGAAAATGAACTCATAGACATTTTTGATTTTGCGCAAGAATCAAATCGGTTTCATGTTAAAGGCATTTATACACATTTTGCAACAGCAGATGAAGATGACCCAACTTATTTTCTAACTCAATATGATAGGTTTGAAAAAATGGTTTCAACCATACCAAATCATCGTTTACTCGTTCATTGTGCAAACAGTGCTACAGGATTAAAATTTCCATCAAAGGTATATAATGCGGTCAGATTTGGGATATCTATGTATGGGTTATCTCCTTCACCGGAGATGAAAAGTGAACTTCCATTTCCACTACAAGAGGCATTTTCTTTACAAACAAAATTAGTTCACGTAAAGAAAGTTACAAAAGGAACGAAAATTAGTTATGGAGCAACATATGAAGCAAAAGAAGATGAATGGATTGGAACTTTGCCAATTGGTTATGCTGATGGATGGATAAGAAAGTTAAAAGATGCAGAAGTGATTATTCAAAAGAAGCGTGTACCTTTAGTAGGTCGGATCTGTATGGATCAATGTATGGTCAAACTTCCATATGAAATACCTGTAGGAACAAACGTTACGTTAATTGGTAAGCAGGATCATGAGAAAATCACAATAGATGAGATAGCAAAGCGTCTTGATACAATAAATTATGAGGTGCCATGTACAATTACTTCACGAGTTCCCCGTATGTATATAAAAGATGATTGTATAATTGAAGTGAGTAATCCTCTTTTATGAAATATGCCCAACGAATAGAAACTTTTCAAATGATATCAAAAAAATGAATAATAAACCTTTACATGACCATAATAGAGAAGGGTAAATTTTCAGTTTGGTGTCTCTGCTATTTTCTCTATTGTTAAATAAATTTGTGATAAAAGAGTAAAACAGTCATATAGTCATTAGAGTGAGCCTTCAAAAATCGAAAAGTAGTATGTATTTATGCCTAAAAGACTTTACAAATGCCGCTTTCTAGTGAAAATACTTTGCATCTTTGAAAGTAAATGTTATTATTAAATGTGGAATGAATATAATAGGATGGTAAGTTTGGTGGAGGTGTATGTTTGTGTCTGAATCCAGCGCAACAACAGAAATTTTAATTCAGTTACCTCAAGCATTAGTATCAGAATTGGATGTATTGGTAAAACAAGAGAACGGGAACAGAAACGAGCTTATTTATCAAGCGACAAAAATGTATATTCGTGAGCGTAAAAAGCGCCAAATTCGTGAGTCTATGAGACGCGGTTACATGGAAATGGCAAAAATCAATTTGAATATTGCATCTGAAGCATTTTTGGCAGAATCTGAGGCTGACCATACCGTTGAACGCTTAGTCAGCGGGGGTTAATCATTTGATTGTTAAACGAGGCGACGTTTATTTTGCCGATCTTTCTCCAGTTGTAGGTTCAGAGCAAGGTGGCGTGCGTCCTGTATTAATTATTCAAAACGATATTGGGAACCGCTTTAGTCCTACAGTTATTATAGCGGCAATTACGGCCCAAATTCAAAAAGCAAAATTGCCAACTCATGTTGAGATTGATGCTAAGCGTTACGGGTTTGAAAGGGATTCGGTTATCCTGCTTGAACAGATTCGAACGATTGATAAACAAAGGCTTACTGATAAAATTACCCATCTAGATGATGAGATGATGGATAAAGTTGATGAAGCCTTACAAATAAGCTTAGGACTTATCGATTTTTAAATATCCTTATACAATAGAATATATGATTTAAAAACTAAAAAGGTTGCCCGAAAAGCATCCTTTTTTATTTTTTGGCTTTGTTAAAACACCATTATAGATGACAGAAGACTCTTTGTATGAAATAACAATTGTTTAACAGAGTCTTTATTTTTTGTTTTGAAGGTTCTTTTGTATACGATTTTATCGTATCTATGTATACATGTTTGTCTTACTAATGGGAAATCCCTATAGCACTTAAAAGAGTATTCTGTGTAGTGCTTTTTTTTGTCCAAAGAAATCTGTATAATTAAAGCGATGACATTGACCGTGAATTTTAAGGAGGAGTAACAGAACGATGAGTCAAGATTCTAATCCATTTTTGACATTTATTCAAACAAACAGAGAAGAACTGATTATAAAATGGGAAGAAAAAATGAAGAACGTGGATGACCAGAAGGTATCAAACGTTATTTCTGATCAAGTATATACAAACATTTGCAATGAATATATCAATATACTATTACAGTATTTTAGAAAGCCAGATGATGAAATTAATAGTAAGATTTCTGAGTTTTCACAAAGAGTTGTTCAATTAGGGTGGTCTCTTCGTTTTATTTCAACAAGTTTAAAAGAAATGAGTAAGCTTTTATTTGAGTTGATGACAGTTGAGAACACTGATGAGGAGAAAATGGCGTTAGTCTGGGCATTTGATAAATGGATTGCTCCAATTAACAGTGAAGTTCTTTATCACTATGCATCTTCCTGGGAGCGAACTGTTTCTCTTCAAAAAATAGCTTTACAAGAATTATCTGCACCGCTTATTCCGGTTTTTGATAATATTACCGTTATGCCTTTAGTAGGAACAATTGATACTGAGAGAGCAAAACGAATTATGGAGAACTTGTTGCAAGGTGTTGTTAAGCATCGTGCTGAGGTTGTGTTAATAGATATTACGGGAGTTCCAGTTGTTGATACAATGGTTGCTCATCATATTATTCAAGCATCTGAGGCAGTAAGGTTAGTAGGGGCAAAATGTTTATTGGTTGGGATAAGACCGGAAATTGCTCAAACAATTGTCAATCTGGGGATTGATTTAAGTCAAGTTATTACGAAGAATAGTCTTCAAAAAGGAATAGAATCTGCATTGGAAATGACAAATCGTCAAATCGTATCCTTGGAGGAATAACTAATGAATGCTAGAATACCAATCTTAAAGCTTCATAATTGTTTGCTAATCTCAATTCAGTGGGAGTTAGATGACCAAACTGCTCTACAATTTCAGGAAGATCTCCTTCATAAAATTCATGAGACAGGTGCAAATGGGGTTGTTATTGATTTAACATCAGTTGATGTTATTGATTCTTTCATCGCAAAGGTCCTGGGTGACGTAATTAGTATGTCGAAGCTTATGGGAGCAAAAGTTGTATTAACAGGAATACAGCCTGCTGTTGCCATTACATTAATTGAGTTAGGCATCCAGCTTGAGGATGTACAAACAGCTTTAGACCTAGAAAAAGGGCTTGAAACATTACAGCGGGAGTTGGGGGAGTAAAGCATGGAAAACCAATCCTGTGTTAAAATTGTCACCGAATGGGACATTGTAGCAGCCCGCCAACTTGGTCGGAATGTTGCAAAAGAGCTTGGCTTCGGTACAGTGGATCAAGCGAGAATTACTACTGCTATATCCGAATTAGCTCGTAATATATATCTATATGCAGGGCAAGGGGAGATGCGTATTGAACGCATTAATGACCTTGGAAAAAGTGGTTTGAAAATAACAGCCATTGATAATGGACCGGGAATTCCTGATATTCGAAAAGTGATGGAAGACGGGTTTTCTACTTCTGGAGGTTTGGGTGCAGGTTTGCCGGGAGTCAAACGTCTAATGGATGAATTTGATATTTCTTCCACAGTAGGTGAAGGAACAGATATTCAGGCGGTGAAATGGCTTCGGTAGGAGGACGTAAATGGATTATCGTGATTTTCTTGAGACAAAATATTCGGAGCTATTAAGAAATTACTTAAATGAACAAACAGAAACAGCACTTTATCAAGGACAAAAGTTCAGTCGAAAAACGATTGAACATCAGATTCCACCTGAAGAAATCATTAGTACACATAGGAAAGTTCTTCAAGAGCTTTTCCCTGATATACAGCAAGAGGTTTTATCTTCATTAGACTTCCTGCTTGAGGTGATGATGGGATACGGATTAGCCTATCAAGAACATCAGAGTTTGAGAGACCAGCAGCTAGAGATTAGATCTGAAATCCAAATTGCCGCAAATGTTCAGCAAACACTGTTAGAGACATCTGTTCCTGCTATTGATTCTCTGGATATTGGAGCGATAAGTGTTCCTGCAAAGCAAATGAATGGAGATTATCATCATTTTGTTCAGGATGAACAAGGAATAAGTATCGCGGTGGCAGATGTTATTGGAAAAGGAATTCCGGCAGCTTTGTGCATGTCTATGATTAAATATGCAATGGATAGCTTTCCGGAATCACGTAAAAATCCAAATCAAATCCTGGAAAATTTAAATAGAGTGGTTGAACGGAATGTAGATCCGAGCATGTTTATTACGATGTTTTACGGAATGTATAATACAGTTGACCACTTATTCACATATGCTTCAGCGGGACATGAACCGGGGTTTTATTATCATTCCTCAACCGGAGAGTTTGAGGATCTTACTGCTAAGGGTCTTGTTTTAGGGATCGATCAAAACTTCAAATATAAGCAGTATCAGAAGAATGTTAAACCTGGAGATATGGTAGTCCTATTATCAGATGGAGTAACAGAATCTAGGACTGACGAAGGGTTTGTTGAAAGATCAGCAATTACAGATTTAATTCATCAGAATATAGATCTAACGTCTCAGCAAATTGTAGAAAAAATCTACAGGCATTTTGAAAAAATGCAGGATTTCCAATTAAGGGATGATTTCACATTAATAATTATTAGAAGAATGGTTTAGCAGTATCTTTTACAGGGTATGTAATAGCATAAAAGTTCTTTTGAGGTGATAACGGGTGAATTTAAAAGTTGAAATAAATAAACTTGGAGATCAAGCGATTGTCTCCGTCGCAGGTGAAATTGATGCTTATACAGCACCTAAGTTAAGAGAAGCCATCATACCATTAGCGGAAGAGCCGAATCCTAATATTACAATTAATTTAAAAAATGTATCTTATATGGATAGTACGGGTTTAGGTGTGTTTGTTGGTTTGTTGAAAAGCGTAAGAAAAAACGGCGGGCAGTTAAATTTAGCAGAATTATCAGATCGTCTGGAGCGCTTATTTAGTATAACTGGACTAAGTGACATCATTGATATATCTTCAAAATCAGAGGGTGGGGTACAATGAAGCAATTAGTAGATTATATAGAGATGAAGGTTCCAGCCAAACCAGAATATGTAGGTATCATTCGTTTAACCCTCTCTGGGATTGCTAGTAGAATGGGATATTCATATGATGATATTGAAGATTTGAAGATTGCTACAAGTGAAGCTTGTACAAATGCTGTTCAGCATGCATATAAGACCAATGAAGAGGGCGAAGTGGTCGTTGGATTTGGTTTATATGAAGATCGATTAGAAGTAATGATTGCTGATAATGGCAAAAGCTTTGATTTTGAGAAAACTAAAGATGAACTTGGTCCTTATTCTGCTTCAAGTCCAGTAGACCAACTTCCTGAAGGAGGTTTAGGTCTCTATTTGATGGAAACGCTCATGGATGAAGTCCGTGTCCATGTTAACGCTGGGGTAACGGTCTTCATGATCAAGTATTTAAGCGGGGAGCGAATAGATCATGGCACAACCATCTCAAAATATGAAGCTAACTAAAGAAGAGGTGAACGAGTTAATACTAGACTTTCAGAAAACAGAAAGTAAAGTAGCCCAATTGGCACTCGTTGAACACTATACCGGTTTAGTTGAAACCTTAGCGAAGAAATATTCCAAAGGGAAAAGCTTTCATGAAGATCTTAGACAGGTGGGCATGATTGGTTTACTGGGCGCTATTAGAAGATATGACCCTACTGTTGGAAAGCCGTTTGAAGCTTTTGCCATTCCAACCATAATCGGAGAAATCAAACGTTTCTTAAGAGACAAAACATGGAGTGTTCATGTTCCGAGAAGGATTAAAGAATTAGGACCCAAGATTAAGGCTGCTGTAGACAAGTTAACAAATGAAAATCAACGATCTCCACAAGTTAGGGAGATAGCGGAATACCTAGATGTAACTGAAGAGGAAGTATTAGAAACGATGGAAATGGGGAAAAGCTACCAGGCTTTATCGGTCGACCATTCTATTGAGGCTGATTCTGATGGAAGTACTGTTACCATTCTTGATATTGTTGGTTCGCAAGAGCAGGGGTATGAAAAAGTGAATCAAAAACTAATGCTTCAGAGTGTATTGCATGTTTTATCAGATCGAGAAAAGGAAATTATCGAATGTACGTTTATTTTGAATAAAAGTCAAAAAGAGACTGGTGAACAGTTAGGTATCTCTCAAATGCATGTATCAAGGCTACAAAGGAGAGCTATTCAAAAATTAAGAGAAGCACTGTCAAAAGACATGCCCCCGGAGTTAAATAAATGATTGTTCAAGATTATAATCAACATGTTCATACATTAGCATTTCAGTTACCGAAAGCAGGGAAATCGTGTTGTGGTGATAGCTTTTTTATAAAAGCAACAGATGAATATTTAATCTGTGCCTTAGCCGATGGGTTAGGTAGTGGGGAACGGGCAAATGAATCCTCCGCAGCAATAAGTTCGTTAGTCGAAAAGAATGATGATAAAGATGTAGAAGATTTAATGAAATTATGTAATGAAGAGCTGAAAGATAAACGGGGAGCAACTGTTTCTATCTTAAAGGCAGACTTTAAGACAAGAGAATTTACCTATAGCTCCGTTGGTAATATACGATTTATTCTTTGTGCGCCATCCGGGACTTATATATATCCTCTTCCGATATTAGGATATCTTTCTGGTAAACCTCAAAAGTATCGTACACAAACCTACACATATGAACAAGGCTCTAAGTTTATCATTCATACTGACGGATTAGTTCTTCCGGGGATAAAGGCACTATTAAATAAAGGTGAATCTGTTGAAGATCTATCACGACAACTTGAAGAATATACAAAAACATTAAATGATGATTTAACATATATAGTCGGTCAGCTATTCTAAGGAAATAGTGAGCCGACTATTTTTAATTTATAAACTAGGACAATATTTTAAACTTAATATGGCCATTTATTTTAATAGAACAAATATATTTGGTAAAATGTTTACATGTGCTTGAAGGAATATAACTCAGTTGGAGGATTCGGATATGGAAGAAAAACAAACTAAAATCATGCAGCATATCAGCAAGGAGCTTGCGATCAATATAAAACAGGTTGCGAATGTTATTTCATTATTAGAAGAAGGCAATACAGTTCCATTTATTGCCCGTTATCGAAAAGAGCAAACTGGTGCATTGGATGAAGTGCAGATACGTGATATATCCGAGAAATGGACATACATACAAAACCTTGAAAATCGTAAAGAAGAAGTATTGCGTTTAATTGAAGAACAAGGGAAGTTAACTGAACAACTTGCTGTTGATATTAATAAAGCAATGAAGCTTCAACAGGTAGAAGATTTATATCGACCATATAAGCAAAAGAGAAGAACGAAGGCGACTGTTGCAAAGGAAAAAGGGTTAGAGCCACTTGCAACTTGGATTCTAAGTTTGCCAAGTGAAGGGGATATCCAACTCAAGGCAAAAGGATTTATAAATGAAGAAAAAGGTGTAACATCAGTAGAAGAGGCCATACAAGGTGCAAAAGATATTGTAGCAGAACAAATCTCAGATCAGCCAAAATATCGCCAATGGATTAGAGAGTTAACGTTCCGAAAAGGATCTATTTCTTCTGTAGCAAAGGATGAAGAAAAAGATGAGAAGAATGTTTATGAAATGTATTATGAGTATGAAGAGCCAATCCAGAAAATTGTTCCTCACCGTGTTTTGGCGATTAACCGAGGTGAAAAAGAAGATATATTGCGCATATCCCTTCAGTCGCCAACTGATCAGATACTAGATTACCTTCAAAAAGAAGAGTTGAAGGGGAAAAAATCGGTTGTGAATGATTTGGTGATTGAGACAATAGAAGATGCGTATAAGCGTCTTATTCAACCATCAATTGAGCGTGAAATCAGAAAAGAGTTATCAGAAAAGGCGGAGGACCGTGCAATACATATTTTTTCAGAAAATCTAAGAAATTTACTCCTTCAACCACCATTAAAAGGAAGAATGGTGCTAGGTGTTGACCCTGCTTTTAGAACAGGCTGTAAATTAGCAGTTGTAGATCCAACTGGAAAAATGCTTCATATTGGGGTGGTATATCCTCATCCGCCTGTTAATAAGAAAGAACAAGCAAAAGAAAAGGTAGTAGATGTTATAAAACAATTTAATATAGAGGTTGTTGCAATCGGAAATGGAACAGCATCAAGAGAAACAGAGCAATTCATTGCAGACATTCTAAGAGAATTAGCCGGAGATATATCATATCTTATCGTTAACGAAGCAGGAGCAAGTGTGTATTCAGCATCAGAACTTGCTAGGGAAGAGTTCCCAAATTTACAGGTAGAAGAAAGAAGTGCTGTTTCTATTGCAAGAAGACTTCAGGATCCTTTAGCTGAACTAGTTAAGATTGACCCTAAATCAGTTGGTGTAGGCCAATATCAACATGATGTTTCACAAAAGAAACTAAATGAATCACTAACGTTTGTTGTTGAAACAGTTGTAAACCAGGTTGGAGTTAACGTAAATACTGCATCATCTTCCTTACTTCAGTATGTAGCTGGACTCAGTAAGGCAGTTGCAAACAATGTTGTGAAAAAAAGAGAAGAGTTAGGGAGATTCTCTAACCGTAAACAACTAAAAGATATCCCTCGTCTAGGAGCAAAAACATATGAGCAATGTATTGGCTTCTTACGAGTTCTTGATGGAGATCATCCTTTAGATCGGACAAGTATTCACCCTGAACGCTATGGGGAAGTTGAGAAATTATTGAAGCAATTAAATGTTTCTTTGGCCGACTTAGGAAGCGAAGTATTAAAAGACAAAGTGAAAAGTTTAAATCTAAAAGAAACAGCTGATGTATTATCAATTGGGGAGCTAACTTTAAAGGATATATGTGATGCATTAATTCGTCCTGAGCGGGACCCCCGCGATGAAGTTGCTAAGCCTTTGTTAAAGAAGGATGTATTAAAACTGGAGGATTTGCAGCAAGGAATGGAGCTTCAAGGAACAGTTCGCAATGTTGTCGACTTTGGAGCATTTGTTGATATCGGGGTAAAACAAGATGGATTAGTGCATATTTCTAAACTTAGTCGTTCTTTTGTAAAACACCCATTAGATGTTGTATCTGTTGGTGACGTAGTAACAGTTTGGGTGGATGATGTGGACTTCAAGAAAGGTCGAGTAGCACTTACTATGCTGAAGAGCTGAAGGTGAGTGAAGAAACCAAAAAGAAACACTGCTTTTAGGGAGGCCACTGAAAAAGTCC
>NZ_NUMC01000064.1:0-28502 GCF_002577655.1 Bacillus sp. AFS040349
TGGACTTTTTCAGTGGCCTCACAGAGAGTAGGATCTTTCTCAACCTTACCCATCCATAGTGAGCTTTATAAAAATGATCTAATTAGCATTACACATTAAAACGGAAGTGAATAACGTCTCCGTCTTTTACAATATAGTCTTTTCCTTCTAAGCGAACTTTTCCTGCTTCACGTGCAGCACCCATTGTTTTTGCAGCTAATAAGTCATCATAAGAAACGGTTTCAGCACGGATGAAGCCTCGTTCGAAGTCTGTGTGGATGATTCCAGCACATTGAGGAGCCTTCATGCCTTTTTTAAATGTCCATGCGCGAACTTCTTGTTCACCAGCAGTGAAGTAAGTAGCAAGGCCAAGAAGATTGTATGAAGCTTTGATTAATTGATCAAGACCTGACTCTTCAATGCCAAGCTCTTCTAGGAACATTTCTTTTTCTTCCCCTTCAAGCTCAGCAATTTCAGATTCGATTTTTGCACAAACTACGATAACCTCAGCATTTTCGCCTGCAGCAAATTCACGAACTTGTTGAACATACGGGTTGTTAGAAGGATCAGCAACTTCCTCTTCACTAACATTAGCAACATATAAAATTGGTTTGATTGTTAACAAATGTAGTTGTTTTGCATATTTAAGCTGCTCTTCATTGAATTCTACTGCACGAGCAGGCTTTTCACTTTCAAAGGCTTCTTTTAACATTGATAAAATTTCATGTTCAAAAACAGCTGTTTTTTCTTTTTGTTTAGCAAGCTTTGCTACACGGTCGATACGTTTATCAACTGTCTCTAAGTCTGCTAATATCAATTCAAGGTTGATTGTTTCAATATCTGAAATAGGATCAACTTTTCCTGATACGTGTGTAATATTTTCGTCAGCAAAGCAACGTACAACATGACAAATTGCATCCACTTGGCGAATATGTGAAAGGAATTTGTTTCCTAAACCTTCACCCTTACTAGCACCTTTTACAATTCCTGCGATATCAGTGAATTCAAATGCTGTTGGAATAGTTTTCTTTGGGTTAACTAATTCAGTCAGTTTTTGTAAACGTTCATCCGGTACTTCTACAATTCCTACGTTAGGATCTATTGTACAGAATGGATAGTTTGCTGATTCAGCACCAGCTTGTGTAATTGCGTTAAATAAAGTAGATTTCCCTACGTTAGGAAGGCCTACAATTCCAGCAGTTAATGCCATTTTTCCCACTCCTCTATTTATAAACAAAAGATTGTCCGTTTTCATTCAATCTTCAACAATTATAGTTAGTAACTAAATAAAATACAAGCAAGTCTAGTAATATTGTTAACACATTCCAAATAATGAAAGAAAAAAAGAGCTCATCTCAGCTCTTGAAAATTAGTCTACTTTTTTTATATTAACTAAGCAATCATATAAAGTACTTCCCTGTCCATTATCTGAAACATCATCTGGTGTTAGCAGATTAACTGAACCACCAAATTTATGCCACTGGCCTTCATCAACATTAATTGTATTGGCATGTGCTTTCTTCAGTATTTTCACATCACCAGTCAGCTTTCCACGATCATTAAAAATGGTTACTTTATCTCCATCTACTAATTGTTTTTCTTTTGCAATATCTTCTGAAACTTCTATTTTAACAGTTTGCATTCCTTCTATAAGAACATAATGCTGAGAATGATTGGATCGTAATGGATGAATCGATAAAAGCTGGTACGGATATTTTTCAGCTAATCTAGGGTTTGAAATCGTTGATTCCTTTGGATAAATATATTGTGGTTTTCCTTCTAATCCTTTGTTAAACCCTAGCTCAGATGTAAATTCAAATTTACCACTTGGAGTTGAAAACTTCTTTGTTTCCCAAGGAACATGGTTCACAGGCAATGGAACACGTTTTTCTTCTTTTAATCGATCAAGCGTTATTCCTTTATCACATAAATGGGCTGTTGCCATTTCTAAATATTCTCCTCGTGTATAAGAAAATTCTTCTCCAAACCCAAGTCTTTCCGCTAATTCTGTCCATATCCATAAATCTGACTTTGCTTCACCTGGAGGTTCAACTAGCTTTTCTCCATAGTTTACATAGTGGTGATACATGGATGCATAATAAATATCTTCTTCCTCAAAGACTGTTGTTGTTGGTAACACATAGTCGGCTAATTCAGCTGTATCTGTTAAAAAATGATCAATGACAACAACTGTATCAACGGATTGAAAAGCTCTTATTATTTTGTTGGAGTCAGGGACTTGTACTAACGGATTTCCGCAGGTTACAATGATCATTTTTATCTCAGGATCCATTGCTTCTAATACGCCATCTGCCTGTTTCATCATTGAAAATGTTCTAGTTGATGTAGCCTTTTCAGGTAATGTTAAAGCCTGCATATTAAAGTTTTTACCAACCTGGATATTTCCAAAATTGGCTCCACCACCTGGTATACCGACATTCCCACTGATTGCAACTAGTGCGTCAATTAACCTAATTGTATTTCCACCATTAGAATACCTTTGCATTCCTAGACCTAAATAAGTTGTAGTAGGTCCATTCACATATAATTCAGCAATATATTTTATATCATCAAAGGAGATTTCAGCTTGTTCCAAAATTCCCTCTAAAGTAAAATGATTTAATAGTAAAATTAGATCTTCATAACCAACTGTATAAT
This sequence comes from Bacillus sp. AFS040349, assembly GCF_002577655.1. Lineage (NCBI taxonomy): Bacteria > Bacillati > Bacillota > Bacilli > Caryophanales > Bacillaceae > Bacillus > Bacillus sp. AFS040349. Next base: position 2,638 of record NZ_NUMC01000064.1, read on the forward strand.
TCTTAATAAACTCTGCATCTTGTTTATTTTCACTAATTAAATATTTCATAACTCCAATTGCAACTAATCCATCCATTCCTGGCTTAATAGAAATATAGTGGTCAGAAATTTTTGCTGTTGCGTTATAAATTGGATCAATTACAGTAATTGTACTGCCACGCTTTTTCGCATCTTGCAACTGTTGAAACAAATGCATATTTGTTCTAGCAACATTTCTACCCCAAATAACGATATGTTTACTATGAAAAATATCATCTGGTGCATGGCTGTCGGAACTTCCGAAATCCCAAATTTGTGCTTCAATTCCAGATCCCCAGCAAATACTTCCTACTAAAGAAGTCGCTCCGCCAAAACTGTTAAAAAAACGTTTATCAAGATTTTTTAACAATCCATTATTCGCATAATCATGACTGTGTAAAACAGAAGCAGGACCGAAATTTTGTTTTAGTTCCTTCATCTTTTCAGCAATTTCATCAAGTGCTTGTTTCCATGAAATCTCTTGAAATACACCGTTCACTTTTTTTAGAGGAACTGTTAAGCGTTCTTTAGAATTAGTTTTCGTCTCAAGCATTCTTCCTCTTCCACATATCTTGCCTTTGGTAATTGGATGATCTTTGTCTCCTTCAACCTTAATGACCTTGCCATCCTCTACTGTAACCTCAAACCCGCAGCTATCCCAGCAGTTCAAAGGACAAGATGATTTAAATACTTGCTTCATATTCATTTCCCCTCGATCTACTCAGCAGACTCCTCATGTTTTATGAGAATTTTCTTTAGTTTTCTTGAAAACTCTCGACGTGGGATCATAACACTATGGTCACAACCTAAGCATTTAATTCTAATGTCCATTCCCATTCTAATGATTTTCCACTCATTTGTACCACAAGGGTGCTGTTTTTTCATTTCAACAACATCATTTAAAGCAAAATCTTTTTCCATAAGGTTCTACCTCCATTTCTTAACTCACTTCATCTTTTCTGTTATACATCACAACACGTGGATAAGGAATTTCGATACCTTTTTCATCTAACCTCATTTTAATGTCTTTTCTTAACATTCTTCCAATATGGAAGTGACGCATTGGTTCAACTTCACATGTTACACGAAGAACAACCTCTGAAGCACCAAGCATTTGAACACCTAATAATTCAGGTGGAGCAACTATATCTTCATATTTATCAGGAACTTCTAATAAGAGCTCTTGAATGACTCGCTCCGCTTCTGGGATATCACTTTCATAAGCAATACTAATATCTACAACGGCAATACTATTATTTATAGAGAAGTTTGTTACCTCTATAATGCTTCCATTTGGTAATATATGAATTTCGCCTGTCCAACTCTTTATTTTTGTTGTACGAAGTCCAATTTCTTCAACTGTTCCTTCAAAAGTTGAAATACGGATAAAATCACCAACAGAGAATTGATCTTCAAAAATAATAAAAAAGCCTGTAATAATATCTTTTACTAAGCTTTGAGCACCAAACCCCACTGCCAATCCAACAATACCGGCCCCTGCAAGCAACGCACCTACATTAAGACCAAATGTTTCAAGCACCATAATGATCGCAATAAAGTAAATAACGTAAGTGAGGATATTTTCTAGTAACTTTGAAAGAGTATTTTCTCTTCTCTCAGAAATTCTAATTGGTGATTTCCCACGGAATAAAAACACCTTTGTAATGGCTAATTTACCAATTCGTATAAAGATGGTTGAGACAATCAAGATTAATAAAATTTGTAAAAATCCTTTTCCAATTGTAATCCATAAATCAGCATTCGTTAAATAATTTACTGCATCGTTCCACATATCTTGTAAAATTTTCAATACGTTCACCCTTTACTAAGTAACAATTTATTATAAAAGAGCAACTACTATTTTCATAGCCATTATACTCTATTCCAAAAGAAATATCTTTTGGAAAACTTCATTATATATTACGTTTATTCTTTTGAAATTCGGGATACATCCCGAACTTTATACCTCTCCTACACATACGAAAGGCTGACTCTACTCAAATTTTTATCTTTAAGGAGTCAGCCATAATATCATTTTGTTCTATAACGATTTAAGATTGGATAAAGCAGAATGGTAACGAGTAAATAAAGATTAATTAGTCCATATAAAGGATATAGGATGCCCACTAGATTTGCAAAACCAAAACGAGTGAAAGGCAGCATGGCTAAAACGAGAATTAATGCTATTAGCCAAAATGGAACCTTTAATATTTGCTTAAATCGCGAGGCAAGTCCAAAAATTCCCGATACAGCTGTTGTATAAATTGCCAGCCATAACATCACAGACATAAAAAGGAAAAATCCAAATGGTGATCCTTTTAATACAGCAAAGAGCGGAATTTCATATTCTGTTAAATAATCAGCCATTTGAATGAGTGTTTCATTATAAACAAATGAGATTGTTCCTAATATAACTCCACTTCCAATACTGGCTACTTTCGCTTCCTTAAGACTTTTAATTTCTTTTCCAACTGCAGATAAAACTGCAATCAATGGCAAAATATTTAAAGCTGTAAATGTAAATGCTGCTGGCCAATTATACTGTTCATTTAAATCTAATACCCATGAATGATGATGGGAAATATTAAATGATAATAATGCATAAAACAGTCCAAAGACAAGCATGGGAATAATGATTGAGTTCAGCTTAATGATTCCATTTGAACTGCCTACAAACAACAATACTAGTAATACTGAAAAAAGCGTAATACCTGCCCAATATGGAATGGAAAAGGCTTCAAGCGTTGCTCCTCCTCCAGCAATCATAACGATTGTTGTTGTAAATAAATACAACACAATCAAAAAATCATACACATAAGAAAGTTTTTTACCAACTAATCTTTCTAAGATTGGGAAAAAGTGATCAGACTGAGCTTCGTAACTGATTTTCATAATCACATAGACAGCTATGATAAAGATAACCGTAAAGATGACGATAGCTAGTCCGCTCTCAAAGCCGAAAAACTGCCAGAGTTCTCTTCCTGATGCATATCCTGCTCCAATAATTGTTCCTAAAATCAAAAACATCCATTTAAAACCTGAATTCATTTTTCTCACCTCTTAAGGCTGTCCTATTTACAACGAGCATGTATAGAATTGAACATTTCTCCGTATACTGTTACTACTATGACGTGGGAGTGAATTCTATGAATCTTAAATCAGGTCTTTTTCATTCAGATAAAAATCAAGAACGTATTCATTATGAGGATCAGGACGCTACACAGCTAGTTTCAACCACCCTTTTAGATCATTTGCCAAAACTTTATTTCAAGCCAATTGTTTTTGTTTGTATTGGAACAGACCGATCAACAGGTGATAGCTTAGGTCCACTAATTGGTACGTCCTTAAATAAAGAATTGTCCCATTTCCATGTCTATGGAACTCTTAAAGATCCAGTACACGCTGTAAATCTAAAAGAATCGCTTGAAACCATCAATAAAAACCACCGAAATCCATTTATTATTGCGATTGATGCTTGTTTAGGAAGAATGAAAAGTGTTGGATTCATGGAAATTGCAAAAGGATCAATAAAACCTGGAGCAGGTGTAAACAAAGAATTACCAGCAGTAGGTGATATGCATATCACCGGTATTGTTAACATAAGTGGATATATGGAGTTCCTCGTGCTACAAAATACACGCCTTCACTTAGTAATGAGTATGGCGGACATTATTTCTAATGGAATCATTGAAGCAGAAAAGAATTATCTAGAAAAGAGAATTTATGTTAGAAGAAAATGGTTGGCAAGTGAGGATTCTGCAATTAATTAAAACTTTCTTCTTACAAACAGAAATACACTGCATATCTCATGCAGTGTATTAAGTATTTCCTTTTAAAAATGATGCTGGACTAGAACAATAGCAGTAATAACTAAAATACCTGGTAGTAGGTTTGCTACTCTTATTTGTTTTAAGCCTAGAATATTAATTCCTATAGCTATGATCATAACCCCACCTATAGAAGTCAGTTCAGCTATTAATCTTTCTAATAACTCATCTGATAAAAACTGATGAATAACATTTGCAAAAAGAGCAATTCCTCCTTGATAAAGAAATACTGGTATAGAGGAAAACAATACGCCTATTCCAAGAGTACTGGCCAAAATCATACTTGTGAATCCATCGATCATTGACTTTGTTAATAAAACAGCATGGTCTTGACGTAAACCACTGTCTAATGCACCAATGATTGCCATTGCACCTACAAGAAAGATTAATGTAGCAGTAACAAAACCTTGTGCTATATTACCCGTTTCTGATTTCCCTAACTTTCTTTCCAACATATTTCCTACTGACTGGAGGTGATTTTCAATCCTTAACCACTCTCCTATAACAGTTCCAAGCACAAGGCTAACAATAACAATGAAGAAATCCTCGCTTTTTAAGGCCATGCTAATTCCCAGTACAACTACAGAAAGACCTATGGCCATCATTACTGTTTCTTTCATTTGTTCAGGAATTCTTCTTAGTAAAAGACCAATAAGGGTTCCTACAATAATAGCTAGTGCATTCACAATGCTTCCAAATAAAACCATACCTGCTAAATCCCCTCTTTATAAACATAGATACATATTAATTAATTCAAAGAAAAAAGTGCAAAGAAAAAGACTGACTACTAAGCCAGCTCTAAAGGAAACCTGTTTATTGTTGCTGTTGTTCTAACAATTCTAAAATACGATCTAAATCATCTTGGGAAAAGAATTCTATTTCAATCTTTCCTTTTTTCTTCTGCTTTTTAATTGTAACAGACGTTCCGAAATACTCCTGTAAAAATGATTCTCTTTCTTTTATAAATACATCTTTTTCAGGCTTTTTCTTTTTCGTTTCACGTGAAACATTACTATTTAACTGTTGGATAAGCTGCTCTAGTTGACGAACATTTAAATGTTCTCGAATAATTTTTTCAACTAGTGCATTTAATTTTTCTTTGTTTTTTAATCCAAGTAAAGTTCGACCATGCCCCATAGATAATTTACCTTCAGCTATTAATTGCTGAATTTGATCTGGCAATGTTAGAAGTCTAACATGGTTAGCAATATGTGGTCTGCTTTTTCCTAACCTTTTTGCTAATGCTTCTTGAGTTAGGTCTAAATGCTCCATTAGCTTTTGATATGCTAGGGCTTCTTCAATTGGACTTAAATCTTCACGTTGTAAATTTTCTAAAAGCGCGAGCTCCATCATTTGTTGCTCTGATAACTCTCTTACAACAGCAGGAATAACTGTTAGCTCTGCCGCTTTTGCTGCACGAAATCTTCTTTCCCCAACAACAATTTCAAAGCCTTTAATACTTTTCCTCACTATAATTGGTTGCAGGACACCATGCTGTAAAATGGATTCTTTTAATTCATTAATCGCATCTTCTTCAAATACTTTACGTGGTTGATAAGGATTTGGGCGTATCTCATTTATGTTGATTTCTTGAATAGATTCTTCCTTTTCGACCTCCATGTTAGTGAAGAGAGCATTAATACCTTTTCCTAAACCTCTAGCCATTTACAACCACTTCCTTTGCCAAATCTAAATAAACTTCTGCTCCTCTAGATCTTGGATCATAAATGATAATTGGTTGTCCGTGACTTGGTGCCTCGCTTAAGCGAATATTTCTTGGAATGATTGTTTTATAAACCTTGTCCTGAAAATATTTTTTCACTTCATCAATTACTTGAATACCTAGATTTGTTCTTGCATCTAGCATTGTTAATAAAACACCTTCTATTGTAAGATCAGTGTTTAAATGCTTTTGTACAAGTCGGACAGTATTTAATAATTGGCTTAATCCCTCAAGAGCGTAATATTCACATTGTACCGGTATTAACACGGCATCTGATGCTGTTAGGGCATTAATGGTGAGCAATCCTAATGATGGTGGACAGTCAATCACCATATAATCATACTGATCTTTTACAGCTTCAAGTGCCCTTTTGAGTCTAACTTCTCTGGAAATTGTTGGTACAAGTTCTATTTCAGCCCCAGCTAACTGTATCGTGGCTGGAATAATATCAAGATTTTCTACGGCTGTAGATTTTATAACGTCCTTTGCATCTACATCATCTACTAAAATATCATAAATACAATGGGCAACATCAGCTTTTTCAATGCCAATCCCGCTCGTTGCATTACCTTGTGGGTCAACATCGACGAGAAGAACTCGTTTCCCAATGTATGCTAAGCAAGCTCCTAAATTTACGGATGTGGTTGTTTTTCCAACACCACCTTTTTGGTTTGCAATCGCAATAATTTTCCCCACGATGTCACCTACTTTCATCTTCTAATTGTTAAAATTTTACAGTAAAGAAAAAAGCATAAAAGTGAACCCATCTAGCTGTTCCTGAAGGTAGCTACTAGATGAATAGATTTCTTTCTTTTATTTTACAACATTCTACAAATAGTTACTTTCAATCATTTTTTTATTTTATCATGAAAATTGGATGAAGGGTTTGAATTTTTTTGTATTTATGTAAAATAGTAAATTCTACTAATTAAAATTCATTTTTATCATTATAAAGAGATATCTTCCTAGGAGACTTGGATAAGTGAGGATGTTATTATCATAATATTGTGTTCATTGCTAGATAATCATTCCACAATGGTTAACACTTCTTTTGTCGAATCTAGTACAAAGAAAAAAGGCCTGACAAAAAGCCAGTACCTAACAGCCATATGTGGAATAGATAATAGTTTATTAAAATAGTTATTATTCAATATTATTTTGGAATTTTAATTGTGAATTGGATATACTCATCAAATTCTTCTTCTTCCGTATTCAATTTTACGCCACTGTCAGCTACCATTGTTAGGGATTGACGAATTGTATTCATAGCAATTCTTGTATCTCTACTAAATGCTTTACGCTTTGGTTTTGGTTTTGCATTATTTTTTTCAAGTAGCTTGACTACCCTATCTTCTGTTTGCTTAACATTCAATTGTTTTTCAACAATTTCCTCTAACAGTGTAATTTGTAGCTGTTGATCTTTTAATGGAATTAGTGCACGTGCATGACGTTCAGTAATTGCTTTTTGAAGTAATGCCTCCTGGACTTCTTCAGGAAGCTTTAACAAACGCAGCTTATTTGCTATAGTTGATTGACCTTTACCAAGTCTTTGGGCTAATGCTTCTTGAGTTAAGTCATGTAATTCTAGTAACTTAGCATAAGCAACTGCTTCCTCTATTGAAGATAACTCTTCCCTTTGAAGGTTTTCTATTAAAGCAACACTAGCTGTTTCAGTATCGTTGAAATCCTTTACAATTGCAGGTATCTCTTCCCAACCTAAAGTCTGTACAGCACGCCAGCGTCTTTCACCTGCAATCAACTCAAATTTACCACCTATTTCTCGAACAACAATAGGCTGAATAATTCCATGAGTACGAATTGTTAGGGCTAATTCTTCAATCTTTTCATTTGAAAAAACGGTACGTGGCTGGAAGCGGTTAGGAGTAATATCCTTAATTGGAATCTTTTTAACCTCTTCCCTTATTTCTTCTGCTGTGTCTTCTTGTTCAACTTCCTCTACTACGATTTGATTAGCTTGTGCTTGTTCTTTTTCTCCCAAACCGAAAAAGCGAGAAAATGGATGCTTCATGAGCCTACACCACCTTTTAAAACTACCAATTTAAATATTCTATTTCTCTTACATTATTTCCTGCAAAATACTCAAAAGTTCGAGTAAATGTTTCACATGAAACATCTACTCGATTGGAAGTTTATTTGGCGTTCCAGGCTTTCGAGGATATTTTTTAGGAGTGCTTTTTTCTTTTTCAATAATTAAGATTGTTCTCTCACTTTCCTCTAAAGGCAGTTCAAATGAGTGAATTTCTTGCACTTTACCACCTAATACGGTAACGGCCTTTTTACCGGCCTCAAGTTCTTCCTGTGCTGCTGCCCCTTTCATAGCAATGAAGTATCCATCCTTTTTTGCTAAAGGAATACATAATTCGCTTAGAACAGATAGCCTCGCAACAGCCCTGGCTGTGACAACATCATAAGTTTCCCGAACCTGTTTATTTTGACCAAACGTTTCAGCTCGATCATGAAATAATTGCACTGAATTTAATCCTAATTCTTTTGATAAATGCGATAAAAAAGTAATTCTTTTTTGTAAAGAGTCAACAATTGATACCTTTAAATGAGGAAAACAAATGTTTAAAGGAATACTTGGAAATCCAGCTCCTGCACCTACATCACATATACTTAGTGGCTTAGAGAAATCAAAATAAAATGCTGCAGATATAGAATCATAAAAATGTTTTAAATACACGTCATTTTTGTCTGTAATTGACGTTAAATTCATTTTTTCATTCCACTCTACTAAGAGCTTAAAATATAACTCAAATTGGTCCATCTGCTGCTGAGAAAGAGAAATCCCCTTCTCAGCCAAGCTTGATTGAAATAATGCTGTATCCATATTCATAACCTTTCTGTTAAAGATTGGTTTTATAACAGTAATTATTGATTTGAAACTCTGGCAATTCTACCTTGTTCCAGGTATACCAATAATATTGAAATATCAGCTGGGTTTACTCCAGAAATACGTGAAGCTTGTGCAACTGATAATGGTCTAACTTCCTTAAGCTTTTGACGTGCTTCTGAAGCTAAGCCATTAATATCATCATAATCAATATTTTCAGGGATTTTTTTGTTTTCCATTTTCTTAAGCTTTTCAACTTGTTGTAAGGATTTTTCAATATACCCCTCATATTTGATTTGTATTTCTACCTGTTCTGCAACATCTGAATCCACTTCTGTTTCTGATGGTACAAGCTGAGCGATATGCTCATAGTTCATTTCTGGTCGTTTTAATAAATCAGCTGCTTTTATGCCATCTTTAAGCTCACTACCGCCGACAGAAAGAATAAGTTTTTGTGTTTCTTGATTCGGCTTAATGATGACAGATGATAAGCGTTGTTTCTCTTCTTCAATTGCTTGCTTCTTAGTTTTGAATTTTTCAAAACGTTCATCAGAAATTAATCCGATTTTCTTCCCTGTTTCGGTTAAGCGCAAATCGGCATTATCATGTCTTAGTAGTAATCGATATTCTGCTCTTGATGTTAGTAAGCGATATGGTTCACTTGTACCTTTTGTTACAAGATCATCAATGAGTACACCTATATAAGCATCCGAGCGACTTAAAATCACTTCTTCTTTTTCAAGAGCCTTTTGTGCAGCATTAATTCCTGCCATTAATCCTTGACCGGCAGCTTCTTCATAACCGGAAGTTCCATTAATTTGTCCTGCTGTATATAGAGAAGTAATCTTTTTCGTTTCTAAAGTTGGCCATAATTGAGTTGGGACAATGGCATCGTATTCAATTGCATATCCCGCTCTCATCATTTGAACCTTTTCAAGTCCAGGAATTGTTTTCAAAATTTGCTGTTGAACATCTTCTGGTAAACTTGTTGATAGCCCCTGCACATATACTTCTTGTGTATTTCTACCTTCTGGCTCTAAGAAGATTTGATGACGCGGCTTATCATTAAAGCGAACAACTTTATCCTCAATAGATGGACAATAACGAGGTCCTGTGCCTTTAATCATTCCCGAATACATAGGAGAACGATGTAAATTATCATCAATAATTTTATGAGTTTCTCCGCTCGTATACGTTAACCAGCAAGGTAGCTGATCTGTAATGTATTTTGTTGTTTCATAAGAAAATGCACGTGGCACTTCATCTCCGGGTTGAATTTCTGTTTTGCTATAGTCAATCGAATGACTATTTACTCGTGGAGGTGTTCCTGTTTTGAAACGAACTAAATCAAAGCCCAATTCTTGTAAATGCTCTGATAGCTTAATTGAAGGCTGCTGATTGTTTGGTCCACTTGAGTATTTTAATTCTCCTAGAATAATTTCTCCTCGCAAAAAAGTACCTGTTGTTATTACAACTGCTTTCGCAGAATATTCAGCTCCAGTTTGAGTAACCACACCTTTACAAACACCGTCTTCAACGATTAACCGATCAACCATTCCTTGTAGCAGTGTAAGGTTACGTTCATTTTCCATCGTTTTTTTCATTTCATGTTGATATGAAAACTTATCTGCTTGTGCACGAAGCGCTCGAACAGCTGGGCCTTTTCCAGTGTTTAGCATTCTCATTTGGATATGGGTTTTGTCGATGTTTTTCCCCATTTCTCCGCCTAAAGCATCAATTTCACGAACAACAATCCCTTTTGCTGGTCCACCAACAGATGGATTACATGGCATAAATGCAACCATATCCAGATTAATGGTAATGACGAGAGTTTTTGCTCCCATTCTTGCTGATGCAAGTGCTGATTCACACCCTGCATGTCCAGCTCCTACAACAATGACATCATAATCTCCTGCATGATACGTCATAGAGGAACCTCCTTTATTTAAAAATATCTAATTTATTTCCCTAAACAGAACTGAGAAAACAGTTGATCAATTAAGCTTTCGTGAACTGCATCTCCAATTATTTCCCCAAGCTGTTCCCAACAACGGGTTAAATCTATTTGTACAATATCAATTGGAACTCCTGCTTCTATACCTATTAATGCATCATTAATAGAAGTTTCGGCAGCTGTTAATAGGGCAATATGTCTTGAGTTTGAAACATATGTTAAGTCTCCGCTTTGGACATTTCCTTCAAAGAATAATGCACTTATCGCTTCTTCCAATGCATCTATTCCCTGTTCTTCTAATAGTGATGTTGTAACAACTGGTCTTCCCGCTGCTTGCTCCTTCACCTTTTGAAGATCAATTTTTTGATCCAAGTCCGTTTTATTAACAATAACGATAATATCCATTCCTTTTACGGCTTCAAAAAGCTGAACATCTTCTTGAGAAAGTTCTTCGTTGTAATTTAGAACTAGTAAAATAAGATCCGCTTCTTTAAGTACTTTTCTCGAACGTTCAACACCAATACGTTCTACAATATCTTCTGTTTCACGTATTCCAGCTGTATCAACTAATCGTAAAGGAACACCTCTTACATTGACGTATTCTTCTATAACATCTCTTGTTGTTCCAGGGATATCTGTAACAATTGCTTTATTTTCATGAACAAGGCTGTTTAATAAAGATGACTTCCCAACGTTTGGTCGTCCAATTATAACAGTAGACAAGCCTTCTCTAAGAATCTTCCCTTGCTGTGATGTTTTCAATAACTTACTGATTTCATTTTTTACAAATGTAGCTTTTTCAACAAGCATTTGATGAGTCATTTCCTCAACATCATCATATTCAGGATAATCAATATTGACTTCAACATGTGCTAGTGTTTCTAGAATCTCCTGTCTTAGCTTCTGAACAAGCTTTGACAGTTTTCCTTCCATTTGCCCTAAAGCCACATTCATTGCCCGATCCGTTTTTGCTCGTATTAAGTCCATTACAGCCTCAGCTTGAGACAAATCAATCCGACCATTCAAAAAGGCTCTCTTTGTAAACTCTCCTGGTTCTGCTAGTCTTGCACCATGTTGAATGACTAACTGAAGTACCCGGTTCACTGTCACAATTCCACCGTGACAGTTTATTTCTACTATATCTTCTCTCGTAAATGTCTTTGGTCCCCTCATTAAAGACAACATTACCTCTTCTACAACTTGACCAGTTTTTGGGTCTACTATATGTCCGTAATGGATCGTATGGGAGTCAACATTTGTTAACCTTTTATTCGAAGGAGCTTTAAACAGTCGATCAGCAATTTCTATTGCTTCCTCACCACTTAACCGGACAATGGCAATAGCTCCCTCTCCTAAAGGTGTCGATATCGCTGCGATTGTATCTAACTCCATCGCTACGACCACCTCTCTCTTCATTTATGTAAAATTTCTTCCTCTTAAAATGCGACCAATTTTTTAAAGATAGCACATTTCGTTTTCTTTAGAAAGCGAAATTACCTCATTTTGTCCACAATTATTTATCCACTCTCTTCATACCTTTCTCTATTTTAACTTATCCACATGTTAATAACAATATTTGATGAATTTGAAATATTTTATGAAGTGCACTGGCACCACCCGATATTTGTAGAAGGCTGTCGATAATATAAACATTTCTTTGTCTTGCTACAGAAAAAAAGCAAAAAAAAAGAGAATGACTCAACGAGCCATTCTCTTAGATTTTGGAGAAATAACCAGATGACGATTTGGTTCTTCTCCAACTGAAAAAGTTTTTATATCTTTAAATTCTGCTAATGCAGCATGTATGATTTTTCTTTCATATGAAGGCATTGGTTCTAATGGAACATTTTTGGATGTACGAATTGCCTGCTGTGCTAGTTTTCCAGCTAATTGCTTAAGCGTTTCTTTTCTTTTTGCACGATAATTTTCAGCATCAATGATAATTTGTAGATAAGAATTAGAATATCGATTTGCAGCTAATTGTGTTAAATACTGAAGGGAGTTTAACGTTTGTCCTCTTTTTCCGATAAGAACAGCCATTTTCTCACCTGATAATTGCATGTTCACAATTTTACCAGTCTGTTTCACTAAAATCTCTGCATCGATCCCCATTTTCTGAACTACATTAGCTAAAAATTCTTTTGCATACTTAACTGGCTCGTGTACAATTTTGACCTTCACTCTAGCAGGTTTTTTTCCAATACCTAAAAATCCCTTTTTTCCTTCTTCGAGAATTGTGATTTCAACTTCTTCTCGTTTTGCCTGTAATTGCTTTAATGCTTCCTCGACTGCTTCATTGACAGTAAGTCCACCAGCAGTTACTTCTCTCACTTCTTCTTTCCTCCACTATTAGAAGCTTCTTTTTGCTCCTTAAGCTCAGGACCTTTTATGAAGTATGTTTGAATGATCATGAATAAGTTACCTACTACCCAATATAAAGAAAGAGCTGCAGGGAAGCTAATTGCAAAAACAATAATCATAATAGGCATAATATAAAGCATCATAGCCATTTGGGGATTTTGATTTGCTGTACCAGCCATCATCATTTTTTGTTGAATAAATGTTGTTAAACCAGCAACCAACGGCAGGATAAAGAATGGATCTCTTTCACCCAAGTCAAACCATAAAAAATTATGCTCAGCGATTTCCGTTGTTCTCATAATCGCATGATAGAAACCAATCAAAATTGGCATCTGAACGATTAACGGGAAACAACCTGCAAGAGGATTAACACCATGTTTCTGGAATAAAGCCATTGTTTCCTGTTGAAGTTTTTGTTGTGTTTGTTGATCTTTTGAGCTGTACTTTTCTCTCAACTTCTGCATTTCCGGTTGAATTGCTTGCATTGCTTTAGAACTTTTCATTTGTTTAATCATTAGCGGTAATATTGCTAATCGAATAATAATTGTAACAATTACAATGGCAATCCCATAATTATCGCCTGTTAATTCAGCAAAATATGTAATAAGTTGTGATAAAGGATATACGATATACGAATTCCAAAATCCTTCACTTTCAGATGTAATTGGAGTATTAACCTCCGTACATCCTGTCAAAAGGGTCAAAACACTAATTAACCCTGCTATTAAAAGTATGCGCCTCTTCAAACCTTTTTTCCTCCTAACCGATAATAGATACTATTCATGTACGTACGTTAAAAGATAGAAAAAGTTCCACATCGTTAATATCTTAACACTTTTATAAATAGAATTGTTTTTCTTAGTAAAGTTTTCGGTAGTATAATTTCAACAATATTCTACATCTTCTTTGGCTGATAGATTTTTGCTTTTCGAAATAAATGTTGCAAACTTCCTTTTACTTCATGATAATTCATTTCAGCTGCAGGCTTTCTAGCAATAATAATAAATTCCTTACCAGAAGCAATTCGATGTTTTTCTTCTGTAAACACTTGTCGAATTAACCGCTTAACTTTATTTCTTGTTACAGCATTTCCTATTTTTTTGCTTACAGATAGTCCAATTCGGAACTCTTTCTCTTCAGGCTTTTGCATGATATACAAAACAAATTGTCTATTGGCAAAAGATTTCCCTCTCTTGAAAACTACTTGAAAATCTTTATTCTTCTTTATTCTATATTTCCTTCTCATCTATTTCACTCCGGTTTGTTCTGTTAATAGGCTAACAGAATAATCACCATCATTATATCTGAAATAAAACGAATTTAAACAAGAAATGATCTAGCACTCTTCTTCCCCATTTCCTGAATAAATCGTTTTATTCATTCATCTGCAAAAAAAGACCACTGATTTTTCAGTGGCCTACGCTGATAATACTTTTCTTCCTCTGCGACGACGGCGAGCAAGAACTTTACGTCCATTAGCAGTGCTCATACGGCTACGGAAACCATGAACTTTACTACGTTTACGTTTGTTTGGTTGATAAGTACGTTTCATATATGACACCTCCCTGAGGAATAACAGTTAAAGACAGTCTTACTAATTATAGTTACCTACCCTATGAATTGTCAACCATCATCCGTTTTTTTATTAAGTTTATTTTCTTTTCATCATCTATTTTACATTTATTTATTATCCTCTATTAATTCTTTTTTGAAATCCACTCTCCGCTTCAAGATCTCATATCCTTTTTAGAACAGCTTACCTCCAACCAAAATCAACAGCTAGACATCAACAATTGTTTAAGGTCCATAGCCTGTGGATAAATTTTCGACAGAATTCTCCACTATCCACATACGTTATCGACAACTTTTTCACAAGTTAGTCCATTGTGGACAATTTCCTTCAACAAATGATTAATTATGTGGATAAGTTTGTAAAAACCGTTGCATATCTAGATTTATTCTGATATTATATTTGTGTTTTCACTCTTAATAATCTATTTTAAAAATCAATATATCCACAGACTGTGGATAACATGTGGAAAGATTATAAACAGCTTGTGTAAATTGTTGTCCACATCACATTAGTTTTGTCGAAAAGATGTTTTTCTACTATATTATATATTTATTCACATTCTTTTGCATCTGTATGTTTATACATGAATATTCGCACCTTGTACAAAGCTTGTACAGTACGGTTAGGGATGCATCGTAAAGGAGGGACAAAACGCAAATGGAGAATATATCTGAGCTTTGGAGTAAGGCTTTGGCAGAGATCGAAAAGAAAATTAGTAAGCCAAGCTTTGAAACATGGTTAAAATCAACAAAGGCTCATGGCATTCAAGGTGATACCTTAACAATTACCGCTCCTAACGAATTTGCAAGAGATTGGCTGGAATCCCGTTACTTACACTTAATCGCTGATTCAATTTATCAATTAACAGGTGAAGAGTTTGCTATAAAATTTATTATTCCCCAAAATCAGACGGATGATGATTTTGTTCCAAATTCACCGATCAAACAGATAAATAAAGCCGATGAAGAACAAACAGAATTACCGCAAAACATGCTAAATCCTAAGTATACATTTGATACTTTTGTTATTGGATCAGGAAATCGATTTGCTCATGCAGCATCATTAGCAGTAGCTGAAGCACCTGCAAAAGCCTATAATCCCCTTTTTATTTACGGGGGAGTTGGACTTGGAAAAACTCACTTAATGCATGCCATTGGACATTATGTGATTGATCATAACCCATCGGCAAAAGTTGTTTATTTATCTTCTGAAAAGTTTACAAATGAATTTATCAACTCTATTAGAGATAACAAAGCAGTTGATTTTCGTAACAAATATAGAAGTGTTGATGTACTTTTAATAGATGATATTCAATTCTTGGCTGGGAAAGAACAAACTCAAGAGGAATTTTTCCATACTTTTAATACATTGCATGAAGAGAGTAAGCAAATCGTTATTTCCAGTGATCGACCGCCAAAAGAAATTCCAACATTAGAAGATCGCCTTCGTTCTCGCTTTGAATGGGGATTAATTACAGATATTACCCCTCCTGATTTGGAAACCAGGATTGCGATTCTCCGCAAAAAGGCTAAAGCTGAAGGGCTCGATATTCCTAATGAAGTTATGCTTTATATTGCAAATCAAATTGATTCAAATATTCGAGAGCTTGAAGGTGCACTGATTCGTGTAGTGGCCTATTCTTCTCTTATTAACAAAGATATAAATGCTGATTTGGCTGCTGAAGCACTAAAAGATATTATTCCAAACTCAAAACCAAAAATGATTTCAATTAGTGATATTCAGCGAATAGTTGGACAAGAATATCAGGTGAAGTTAGAAGATTTTAAGGCGAAGAAACGAACAAAATCTGTTGCTTTTCCAAGACAAATCGCTATGTATCTTTCAAGAGAACTTACCGATTCTTCTCTGCCTAAAATTGGTGAGGAATTTGGAGGACGAGATCATACAACCGTCATTCATGCTCATGAGAAAATATCAAAAATGCTTCAAAGTGATGAGCAGCTGCAAAAACAGTTAAAAGATATTACTGGACTTTTAAAAGGCTCTTAATTTTAATATTGAATAGTGTGAATAACTATTACACATATATACACAGTCTGTCCACATGTGGATAGGCTGTGTTTCCTTTCGTTTAGGTCAGTTATCCACATTTCCACAAGCCCTACTAGTACTTCTACTATATTTTTATAAAAAAATAATATAACTAGAACCTGAAAAATTGAGAAACTCTCGTAGTCAAGAAAATATTTCAAGTAGCTAGGAAACAGGAGGAAAACGATGATGAAATTCATTATTCAACGAGATAAATTAGTTCAAAGTGTTCAAGATGTAATGAAAGCTGTATCATCTAGAACAACAATTCCGATTTTAACAGGTATAAAAATTGTTGCTGATTCTGAAGGAGTCACATTAACTGGCAGTGACTCTGATATTTCTATCGAATCTTTTATTCCTGCTGAAGAAGATGACAAAGAGAATGTTGAAATTCTTCAATCAGGAAGTGTTGTTTTACAAGCCAAGTTTTTTAGTGAAATCGTTAAAAAATTGCCTATGGACATTGTAGAAATTGAAGTTGGAAATCACCATTCAACGGTAATCCGTTCAGGTAAGGCTGAATTTAGTCTAAATGGATTAGATGCAGAAGAATATCCTCATCTTCCACAAATTGAGGAAGAAAATATTTTTAAAATCCCAACCGATTTACTAAAAGCAATGGTTCGTCAAACAGTTTTTGCTGTTTCAACATCTGAGACAAGACCTATCTTAACAGGTGTAAACTGGAAGCTAGAAAACAGTGAGTTAATATGTATCGCAACAGATAGTCACCGCCTGGCATTAAGAAAATCCTTAATTAACTCAGAAAATCAAAGCTCTTACAATGTTGTCATTCCAGGAAAAAGTCTAAGTGAGTTAAGCAAAATTTTAGATGATACAAACGAACCAATTGAAATTGTCATTACTGAAAACCAAGTATTGTTTAAGGCAAAAAATCTATTATTTTTCTCAAGACTTTTAGACGGAAATTATCCTGATACTTCCCGTTTGATTCCAAATGAGAGTAAAACAAATTTAGTTCTAAATTCCAAAGATTTCTTACAAGCAATCGATCGTGCCTCCTTATTGGCTAAAGAAGCACGAAATAATGTTGTTAAACTATCAACTCTAACAGACGGGATGATTGAGGTTTCATCTAATTCCCCTGAGATTGGAAAAGTAAGTGAAGAAATACAAGTGGAGCAAATTGATGGTGAAGAATTAAAGATTTCATTTAGTGCAAAATATGTAATGGATGCTTTAAAGGCACTTGAAGGAAATGAAATCAGCGTTGACTTCACTGGAGCAATGAGACCTTTTGTTATTCGTACAAAAGATGACGATTCTATGTTACAGTTAATTTTACCAGTTAGAACATATTGATGATAAAAATAGCAGGCTGACGTTCGTCAGCCTTTTCTTTATTTATGAGATAATAAATTCCTGATTTAATCCAGAAAGAATACCTTATCTCTTATGGTTAGAAATAAACTTGTATGGGTATTTGTACCTACTTCGACTCCAGGAGTCTAAAGGTGGTGTCTGTTCCTGAAGGACACACAGATTTCCAATACCGAAGTTGTTGTACTTCAGGACATTTTTTTAGTAAAATATAAAGTTAGAGACTACTGAGGAAGGTGGTTCGCTATGGCAAAACCAGTTAAAATTGATACAGAGTTTATAACATTAGGTCAATTCCTAAAATTAGCAGATGTTATTCAATCTGGTGGGATGGCTAAATGGTTTTTAGCTGAATACGAAATCTTTGTGAATAATGAACCTGAAAATCGCCGTGGTAAAAAGCTAAGAGATGGTGATGTTTTATATATTCCTGATTTCGGCACATATATTGTGAAAAATTAAAGTTGGTGTACAAATTTTGTTTATAAATGAGCTGAAATTAAAAAATTATCGTAATTATGAAGAATTGACGATTCAGTTTGAAAATAAAGTGAATGTAATTTTAGGTGAAAATGCACAAGGTAAAACCAATGTGATGGAATCAATCTATGTGCTTGCTATGGCGAAGTCACACCGAACTTCAAATGATAAAGAGTTGATTGGCTGGGACAAAGAATATGCTAAAATAGAAGGTAGTATCGAAAAATATAATCGCTCAACTGCCCTTCAATTAGTTATTTCTAAAAAAGGCAAAAAAGCAAAACTAAATCATATTGAGCAAGAGAAACTCAGCCAATACGTCGGGGCAATGAATGTGATTATGTTTGCACCAGAGGATTTGAATTTAGTAAAAGGAAGCCCTCAGGTAAGAAGAAGATTTATAGATATGGAAATTGGTCAGGTTTCAGCTATCTATCTGCATGATTTGAGTCGTTATCAAAAAATTATGCAACAGCGTAATCATTATTTGAAGCAGTTACAGATGCGCAAACAAAAGGATCAAACGATGCTTGATGTTTTAACTGAACAACTGTGTGAAGCTGCTGCAAAAATTATTTATAAACGTTTGCGGTTTATTTCTGAGCTCCAAAAATGGGCTGAGCCTGTGCATTCAGGAATAAGCAGAGGCTTAGAAACGCTAAAAATCAAATATAAACCCTCTGTGGATGTATCAGAAGATTATGATTTGACGAAAATGATAGAAGCATATGAACAAAAATTTGCTAAAATAAGAGAGAAGGAAATTGAACGGGGGGCAACTTTAGCAGGCCCGCACCGGGATGACTTAACCTTTTTTGTAAATGACCATGATGTGCAAACCTTTGGTTCACAGGGACAACAAAGAACCACTGCTTTATCGTTAAAACTAGCGGAGATTGACCTGATTCATAATGAGATAGGAGAATATCCAATCCTCTTGCTTGATGATGTTTTATCCGAACTAGATGATTATAGACAATCACACTTATTGAACACCATTCAAGGCAAGGTTCAAACGTTTGTAACAACAACAAGTGTCGAAGGAATTGATCATCAAACATTAAAAGAAGCTGCTACTTTCCGTGTAAGAGCAGGAGAGCTTGCTGACGATAAAAGAGGTGACTAATTTGTATATTCATCTGGGAGACAATTTTGTTGTACCATCAAAAGAGGTCGTGATGATATTGGATCGACACTCTTCACAAGATTCCGCCATTGTAGATGAATTTTTTCAAAAGCAAAAAGAAAGAATCGTTCAACTGGCAAATGGTGAAGCAAAATCTATTATTGTGACGGTTAATAAAATTTATTTCTCGCCTTTATCATCAAGTACATTAAAAAAACGAGCACAAGTTGCTTTTGATATAGATTAATTAAATGATGAAAGTCTAGCTTCTTAACAGAAAGGGCTTTAGAGTATGGCTTTGAGTGCAACGACAAGTAAGCTTTAGGAAAAGTGTAGGTGATCAATGTGACGACGGAAAATAATCAAGTCCAACAACAATCATATGATGAAAATCAGATTCAAGTTTTAGAAGGTTTAGAGGCAGTTCGTAAACGTCCAGGTATGTATATAGGATCTACGAGCAGTAAGGGTCTGCATCATTTGGTTTGGGAAATTGTTGATAATAGTATTGATGAGGCTTTAGCGGGCTTCTGTGATGAAATTAATGTCACCATTGAAGAAGATAATAGTATTACTGTTAAAGATAACGGACGTGGTATTCCTGTAGGGATACATGAAAAAATGGGACGTCCTGCAGTAGAAGTTATCATGACAGTATTGCATGCTGGAGGAAAATTTGGTGGTGGAGGATACAAAGTATCAGGTGGACTTCATGGTGTAGGGGCATCTGTTGTTAATGCTCTTTCTACAGAATTAAATGTAACAGTTCATCGTGAAGGAAAAGTTCATTTCCAAAGATTTAATAAAGGTATTCCAGCAGCTGACTTAGAGGTAATTGGTGAGACGGATGTTACAGGCACGATCACCCACTTTAAGCCAGATGCGGAAATCTTCCAAGAAACAACTGTCTATGATTTTGAAATATTAGCGAACCGTATTCGTGAATTAGCATTTTTAAATCGTGGATTGAAAATTACGATTGAAGATAAACGAGAAAACAAACGTTCAAATGAATATTACTATGAGGGCGGAATTAAGTCATATGTAGAGCATTTAAACCGTACGCGCGAGGTTATTCATGATGAGCCGGTTTATATTGAGGGAGAAAAAGATGGTATTACAACCGAAGTTGCTATTCAGTATAATGATAGCTACACAAGTAATATTTATTCTTTTGCGAACAATATTCATACCTATGAAGGTGGAACACATGAAGCAGGCTTTAAATCTGCATTAACTCGTGTAATCAATGACTACGCTCGTAAAAATAAAATATTTAAAGATAGTGATGATAACCTTTCTGGAGAAGATGTTCGAGAAGGTATTACAGCAATCATCTCTGTTAAACATCCAGATCCCCAATTCGAGGGTCAAACAAAAACGAAGTTAGGTAACTCTGAGGTTCGTACAGTAACAGATTCTGTTTTTTCTGAAGCATTTGATAAATTCATGTTAGAAAATCCTTCAGTAGCTAGAAAAATCGTTGAAAAAGGTTTAATGGCTGCAAGAGCCCGTTTAGCTGCAAAAAAAGCTCGTGAGTTAACAAGAAGGAAAAGTGCATTAGAAATCTCAAGTTTACCTGGTAAGTTAGCGGATTGTTCTTCTAAGGATCCTTCTATTAGTGAGATTTATATTGTTGAGGGTGATTCTGCAGGTGGATCTGCAAAACAAGGACGAGACAGACACTTTCAAGCAATATTGCCATTAAGAGGTAAAATTTTAAACGTAGAAAAAGCAAGGCTTGATAAGATTCTTTCAAACAATGAAATAAGAGCTATTATAACTGCACTTGGAACAGGTATTGGAGAAGATTTTGATATTCTAAAAGCCCGCTATCATAAAGTTGTTATTATGACAGATGCGGATGTAGATGGTGCACACATTCGTACTCTACTATTGACGTTCTTTTATCGTTATATGCGTCCAATTGTTGAAAAAGGCTATATTTATATTGCTCAGCCTCCACTTTATAAAATTCAACAAGGAAAACGAGTTGAATATGCCTATAACGATAAACAATTAGATTCATATTTGGCCGAAATGCCTGAACAACCTAAACCAGGCATCCAACGCTATAAAGGTTTGGGAGAAATGAATCCTGATCAGCTATGGGAAACAACAATGGATCCAGATACACGTACATTACTTCAAGTAACATTAGAAGATGCGATTGAAGCGGATGAAACATTTGATACGTTAATGGGCGATAAAGTAGAGCCGCGTAGAAATTTCATCGAAGAAAACGCACAGTATGTTAAAAATCTTGATATTTAATCTATCTGAAAGAACACCTCATCTCGGTGAGGTGTTTTTTACATAGAATATTAGACAAAAAAAGAGATTGTTATCGTGTAAGAAATGTTAGCTGAAAACGAATATTCCATCAAATTGATGTGTAATCTTTCGCTAATATTGCTATAATGAAGAGTAGACTAATTATTTAACATAACCAATTGGGCAGGTTTTATTATATTTAAAACTATCAACTTTTCTACAAGAAGATAGTATTTTGCCATTTTTCGATGTAATGTTTTTGGCACTCCCAATTAAATTAAGAAAAGGAATAAGGGAGGTTATTTTAATATGGCGGAAAATCAAGGATCTCATGTTATTGAGAGAAATATTAGTAATGAAATGCGAGAATCTTTTTTAGGCTATGCGATGAGTGTAATTGTGTCTCGTGCATTACCGGACGTTCGTGATGGACTGAAACCTGTTCATCGACGCATTCTTTATGCAATGAATGACTTAGGGATGACATCTGATAAACTATTTAAAAAATCAGCACGTATCGTTGGAGAGGTTATTGGTAAATACCATCCACATGGTGACTCGGCTGTTTATGAAACAATGGTTCGTATGGCGCAGAATTTTAACTATAGATATATGCTAGTAGATGGACACGGAAACTTTGGGTCAGTCGATGGAGACTCAGCAGCTGCAATGCGTTACACCGAAGCTCGTATGTCTAAAATATCAATGGAGCTAATCCGTGATATAAACAAAGATACAATTGATTATCAAGATAACTATGATGGCTCCGAAAGAGAACCAGTAGTCCTTCCAGCAAGATTCCCTAATTTACTTGTGAACGGTGCTACTGGAATTGCGGTAGGAATGGCAACAAATATCCCTCCACATCAATTAGGTGAAGTAATTGATGGCGTCCTAGCGATTAGTAAGGATCCAGAGATAACAATTCCTGAGCTTATGGAAATTATTCCTGGACCTGACTTCCCAACAGCTGGACAAATTATCGGAAGAAGCGGGATTCGAAAAGCTTATGAAACTGGCCGTGGATCAATTACTCTCAGAGCGAAGGTTGAGATTGAAGAAAAGGCTTCAGGTAAGCAAGTAATTATTGTTAAGGAAATTCCTTATCAAGTAAATAAAGCAAAGCTAGTTGAAAAAATCGCAGAGCTTGTTCGAGATAAAAAGATTGACGGAATCACAGACTTACGTGATGAATCTGACCGTACTGGAATGCGTGTTGTTATTGAGGTTCGTAAAGATGCGAATGCGAACGTATTACTTAATAACCTTTATAAGCAAACAGCGCTTCAAACAAGCTTTGGTATTAATATGCTATCTCTAGTAGATGGACATCCTAAAGTATTAAATATTAAGCAAATGCTTCATTACTATCTTGAGCATCAAAAAGTTGTGATTAAACGTCGTACTGCTTTTGAATTAAGAAAAGCAGAGGCACGTGCTCACATTTTAGAAGGTTTACGAATTGCCCTTGATCATTTGGATGCTGTGATTGCCTTAATTCGTAGCTCGCAAACAACTGAAATTGCCCGTAACGGATTAATGGAGCAATTTTCTTTAAGTGAGAAGCAAGCACAAGCAATTCTTGATATGAGACTTCAAAGATTAACAGGTTTAGAAAGAGAAAAAATTGAAGAAGAATATCAATCACTAGTGAAGCTAATTGCAGAACTAAAAGCAATTCTTGCGGATGAAGAGAAAGTACTTGAAATCATTCGTGAAGAGCTAACTGAAATTAAAGAGCGATTCAACGATGAACGCCGTACCGAAATTGTAGCAGGTGGAATTGAAAGCATTGAAGATGAGGATTTAATACCTGTAGAAAACATAGTTATTACATTAACTCATAATGGATACATTAAACGACTTCCTGTTTCAACATATCGTACACAAAAACGCGGTGGACGTGGTATACAAGGTATGGGAACAAATGATGATGACTTTGTTGAACAACTACTAACAACATCAACCCACGATACGATTCTTTTCTTTACAAACAAAGGTAAAGTATATCGAGCGAAGGGTTATGAAATACCTGAGTTTAGTAGAACAGCTAAAGGATTGCCGATCATAAATCTTCTGAGTGTAGAAAAAGGTGAGTGGGTTAATGCGATCATTCCGGTTTCGGAATTTGTAGATGATTGGTTCTTATTCTTTACTACAAAGGATGGAGTGTCAAAACGTTCTCCTCTATCTCAATTTGCTAATATCCGAAACAACGGTTTAATTGCAGTAGGTCTTCGTGAAGAAGATGAGCTTATTTCTGTAAAATTAACTGATGGTTCAAAGGATATCATCATAGGCACGAAAAATGGTATGCTTATCCGATTCCCGGAATCAGATGTTCGTTCTATGGGTAGAACAGCTTCAGGAGTAAAAGGAATTTCACTTGAAGAAAGTGATGAAGTTGTTGGTATGGAGATTCTTGAAGATGATGTGGATATTTTAATTGTAACAAGCAATGGTTACGGTAAACGTACTCCTGCTGAGGAATATCGCATACAAAGTCGTGGTGGTAAAGGATTAAAAACTTGTAATATTACAGAGAAAAATGGTCCAGTTGTCTCTGTAAAAGCAGCTACTGGTCAAGAGGATATAATGCTGATTACAGCTAGCGGAGTTGTGATCCGTATGGATGTTGATACAATTTCGAAAATGGGCCGTAACACTCAAGGTGTAAAATTAATCAGACTTGATGAAAACGTATCTGTCTCTACTGTAGCATTAGTACAAAAAGATGAAGAATCTCAAGATGACATGAATGAAGAACTGGAAGTAACAGAACAGCAGTTGGAAAATGACTCATCTGAAGAATAATATAAAGGCATAGAAGGCTGAATACACATTCTTTGAGTGTGGAATTCAGTCTTTTTTTACATTCTTAAACATTATCATTATTTTTTGTTTATAATGTCATAAGGGGGGATATCTTTGAAGATTCATATTAGTCAATTAGAAGAAGGTTGTATCTTATCAAAGCCAATTTTATCAGCAACAAATAAACCTTTAGCATATAAAAATACAATTATTACAAAGCACATTAAGGAAGCTCTTATAGCATTCCTGGTAAAAGAAGTTGAAGTGGAAAACATTCTTGATAACGGCCGGGAATTCAAATTAGCTGGATATAGTAATGAGCAAGATGAAACAGAAGATACAGTGGTTGAAAATAGTACATTAATAAAATCGTTTTACCACCAATACCTTGAAGCTGTACAAGCTTATAAGCAGCTTTTTACTAGTTGGCAATCAGGTGTTCAAATTGATATCAACAAAGCAAGACAAGCGATTTTACCCCTAGTATCTGAAATTGAAGGTAATGATGAGGAAGTCTTTAAACTCTATCATTATTGTAAGCAGGAAGATTATATGTACCACCACAGTGTGTCTGTGGCGTTAGTAAGTGCCTTTTTAGCTCAAAAAATAGGCTATCAAAAGGGAGAAATAAATCAAATTGCCTTAACGGGATTGTTATGTGATTGCGGTATGTCAAAAGTAAACCCAGCAATCCTAACTAAAAAAGTAACATTAACTGAAAGTGAATATAAAGATATTAAGCAACATCCGGTTCATAGCTATAATTTATTAAAAAATATTATGTCAATTAAGGATGGAGTAAAGCTAGGGGTACTCCAGCATCATGAACGAATAGATGGAAGCGGGTATCCCTTAAGCGTGAAAGCTGAAAAGCTTCACCCTTATAGCAAAATAGTAGCTTTAGCTGATATTTACCAAGCTATGGTTGCAGTAAGACCATATCGAAGTAAGCAGTCACCATTTAAAGTGTTAGAACAAATTATGGAGGACGAATTCGGGAAATTTGATCTTACAATTATTAATGAATTGAAAAAAGGAATAACAAGGTTTTCTACAGGTACAAAGGTAAAGTTGTCAGATGGATTGGATGCAGAAATTATCTTTATGGATGATAATAACCCAACTAGACCTATGGTTAAATACTTGTATTCCCAAGAGATCATTTCGTTAAAAGATAGAAGAGAATTATTTATTGAAGAAATTATATAAAAACTACTCTGTTTTGTGTTGACTTAAGATATAGATGCTGATATAATTTTTTGAGTCAGCCAAACAGAGTAGTTCATATAAAACTTTGTTGAAAAAAGTAGTTGACTTAACTAACTGTTAAATGTTATATTAATGAGGTCGCTTTCGAGTGACATCACAAGTTCTTTGAAAACTAAACAAAACCAAGCGTGCCAACGTTAATTTTTATTAACAAAAACAATGTACTATATAGTACGAACTTTATGAGCTATATCAA
>NZ_NUMC01000065.1:0-113718 GCF_002577655.1 Bacillus sp. AFS040349
CACCTCGTTTTTGAGACAAGTCTTATGAGACACTCTTAACTATGATTTTATCAGTCTACTATACTTGTATCAATAGAGTACACTCTATTGATATATAATTGAGCTAATAAATTGAAAAATACAGAAATGGGATGATACTGAATGAAAATTGCGAGAGGTAGAGAATTGCTTACACCGGAACAGAGACAGGCTTTTATGCAAATCCCTGAAGATGAATGGATATTGGGGACCTACTTCACCTTTTCCAAACGTGATTTAGAAATAATTAATAAGCGAAGGAGGGAAGAAAACCGTTTAGGGTTTGCCGTTCAATTTGCTGTTCTTCGGTATCCCGGTTGGCCATACACTCATATTAAAAGCATCCCAGATTCGGTTATACAATATATATCGAAACAAATCAGTGCTAGTCCATCCTCGCTTAGCTATTATCCTCAAAGGGAAAATACACTTTGGGATCATTTGAAAGAAATTCGAAGTGAATACGACTTTGTAACTTTTACCCTGAGTGAATATCGAATGACATTTAAGCGCCTTCATCAATTAGCTTTGGAAAATGGTGATGCCATTCATCTACTGCATGAATGCATAGATTTTCTAAGAAAAAACAAAATCATACTCCCTGCTATCACTACACTTGAAAGAATGGTGTGGGAAGCAAGGGCAATGGCTGAAAAGAAGCTATTTAATACGGTAAGTAAATCTCTTACAAATGAACAAAAAGAAAAGCTTGAAGAGATCATTACTTCGCAGCATCCATCCGAATCCAATAAAACGATATTGGGTTGGTTAAAGGAACCACCGGGTCATCCTTCGCCCGAAACATTTCTAAAAGTAATAGAACGACTTGAATACATACGAGAAATAGAATTAGAAACGGTACAAATTAGCCATTTGCATCGCAATCGTCTGTTACAGCTATCTCGCTTAGGTTCAAGATACGAGCCGTATGCATTCCGTGACTTTCAAGAAAATAAACGTTATTCGATATTAACCGTCTATTTATTACAACTTACTCAGGAGCTAACAGATAATGCGTTTGAAATTCATGATAGGCAAATACTTAGTTTGTTATCAAAAGGTCGTAAGGCTCAAGAGGAAATCCAGAAACAAAACGGTAAAAAACTAAATGAGAAAGTTATACACTTTACGAACATCGGACAAGCATTAATTAAAGCAAGAGAGGAAAAATTAGACGTTTTTAAGGTTTTAGAATCGATTATTGAATGGAATACCTTTGTCTCTTCAGTAGAAGAGGCTCAGGAGCTTGCACATCCTGCCGACTATGATTATTTGGACTTACTGCAAAAACGGTTTTATTCACTAAGAAAATATACGCCAACGCTATTAAGAGTATTGGAATTCCATTCTACAAAGGCAAATGAGCCACTTTTACAGGCTGTTGAGATTATTCGAGGAATGAACGAATCCGGAAAGCGAAAAGTGCCTGATGACTCACCTGTGGATTTTATTTCAAAACGATGGAAAAAGCATTTATACCAGGATGATGGTACAACAATTAATCGTCATTACTATGAAATGGCTGTTTTAACAGAACTTCGGGAGCATGTTCGGGCAGGAGATGTTTCTATTGTTGGCAGCAGACAATATAGGGATTTTGAGGAATATTTGTTTTCGGAAGATATATGGAATCAATCGAAGGGGAATACGAGATTATCAGTTAGTTTATCATTCGAAGATTATATAACAGAGAGAACCAGTAGCCTTAATGAAAGGTTAAAATGGTTAGCTGCCAATTCCAACAAGTTAGATGGGGTTTCTCTTGAAAAAGGAAAACTGTCACTTGCACGCTTAGAAAAAGATGTTCCAGAAGAAGCAAAAAAATTTAGTGCAAGCCTTTATCAAATGCTACCAAGAATAAAATTAACTGATTTACTTATGGATGTTGCTCATATAACAGGATTTCATGAGCAATTCACTCATGCTTCCAATACTCGAAAACCAGATAAGGAGGAAACAATCATTATCATGGCTGCCCTTTTAGGAATGGGAATGAATATTGGCTTAAGCAAGATGGCCGAAGCCACACCCGGACTTACATATAAGCAACTAGCCAATGTATCTCAATGGCGCCTGTATGAAGATGCAATGAATAAGGCCCAAGCCATATTAGTAAATTTCCATCATAAATTACAATTGTCCTCCTATTGGGGCGACGGTACAACATCCTCGTCAGATGGTATGAGAATGCAGATAGGTGTTTCATCACTGCATGCAGATGCAAACCCACATTACGGGACTGGAAAAGGAACCACCATCTACCGTTTTACTAGTGATCAATTCTCTTCTTATTACACAAAGATTATTCATACAAATTCAAGGGATGCGATTCATGTTTTGGATGGATTGTTGCACCATGAGACGGATCTAAATATAGAAGAGCATTATACAGACACAGCTGGTTACACAGACCAAATATTCGGGCTGACTCATTTATTAGGATTTAAATTTGCTCCAAGAATACGAGATTTATCAGACTCGAAATTATTTACAATAGATAAAGCAAGTGAATATCCAAAATTAGAAGCCATTTTACGTGGACAAATAAATACAAAGGTCATTAAAGAAAATTATCAGGATGTTTTGCGATTAGCTCATTCTATAAAGGAAGGAAAAGTTTCAGCATCCCTTATTATGGGGAAACTAGGTTCTTATTCAAGACAAAACAGCTTGGCTACAGCCTTACGTGAGATGGGCCGAATAGAAAAAACGATCTTTATTTTGAATTATATTTCGGATGAATCATTAAGAAGAAAAATACAAAAAGGATTGAATAAAGGAGAAGCCATGAATGGACTGGCAAGAGCTATTTTCTTCGGAAAACAAGGAGAGCTTAGGGAACGAACCATACAGCATCAGCTTCAAAGAGCCAGTGCTTTAAACATAATTATCAATGCCATCAGTATCTGGAATACTCTACATCTGACCAAAGCAGTTGAATATCAAAAACAGGCAGGTAGTTTTAATGAGGACTTATTACACCATATGTCACCTTTAGGCTGGGAACATATTAATTTACTAGGAGAATACCATTTTAATTCGGAGAAAATGGTCTCATTAGATTCTTTAAGACCACTAAAACTTTCATAACGTTGTTAAAAACGTGGGAATCGTCAGAAAAATAGGCTTAGCGTTGTAAATCCGCATTTTCCTGACGGTACCCCCTTTATAAGGAACTTGAACAATAAATTCTGCTCCTGTTTTGATACTTAAATTAATTTGAAGTGTTCCTTCTATATGTTCCATACTTTTGTTGACTAAATATAATCCAAACCCACGATTATCTCCCTTTGTGGAATACCCCTTGGTAAATAGATGTGGAAATTGATCCTTATGAAGTCCAGGACCTGAATCCCTAACTTTTATTTGTAAAGAAGAGTCTTCATAATGAAATTTGACTTGCAAGACTTTATTATCATATTGAGCCATCGCTTCAATCGCATTATCTACTAAATTGCCAATAACCGTAATTAATTCATGGGTAATTCTTGGATCAACCGGTTCAGGAATAAGCGTATCACAATCAATGATCATTTCTACTTTATTTTCCCTTGCAAAGCTAAGCTTCCCAAGTAAAAAGCCTGCTAGTGCTGGATCTTTAATATTTTTTGTCACTTGTCCAACCTCATGTGCACCATGATTAACAACCTGAGCAATGAACTTCCTTAGCTCTTCATAGCTTTCCATTTTAATCATACCTAAAATAACATGAAGTCTGTTCATAAATTCATGAGATTGAGCTCGTAATGCATCTGCATAGGTACGAACCCCTGTTAATTGTTCAGCTAATTGATTCATCTCTGTTTTATCTCTAAAGGTGGAAATAGCTCCAACAATTTGATCGTTGACTATTAGAGGTGCTCGATTAACCAATATTGAAACCCCATTAATCGTTAACTCAACATCTTGCTCTGCTTTTCCTGTTTTAAGTACACGATCCAAGTTTGAAGATGGTAAATACTCTGTTATCTTCATCCCAATAGGCTGTGCTGGTAGTCCAGTATTTTTAAAAATGTGTAAAGCCGATCTATTTACTAGAGTAATATTCGCCTCATTATCAACCGCAATAATACCCTCATGAACAGATTGCAGCATCGTATTTCTTTCTTCATGTATTTTAGCAATGGCAAATGGTTCAAGACCAAATAAAATCTTTTTTATATATCGAGCTAATAATATTGCACCTAAGATCCCAACTAAAACACCAATAATAGAGGCAATTATGATGGTACGATGCCCTCTTTCTAATGCTTGTTCCACATTATTCAATGAAATACCAACAGCAACTGCCCCTATCTGTTCTTGTTCATGATTATATATAGGTGTAAAAGCTCTTAATGATTGTCCTAACGTCCCTTCTGAAACCGAAACATGCTCTTTACCGTTAAGAACAGCTTCCTCATCTCCCCCTTTAAATTTTTTTCCAATTAAATCAGTGTTAGGGTGTGATTTTCTTACTGCTTTCATATCCATTACAACGACAAACATAACATCTGCTGCTTTTTGAATGTCAACAGTATAATCTTGAATCTCACTCGAATAAGGTTGGTTATTTTCTAGTCCATTTTTTACAATCACAGACTTCGCAACTGTTCTTGAGACAATCTTTGCCTTTTCTTCTTGATTTTCTCGTATGGTCTTGCTTACTGTATGACTTATTAACAAATCAGTCAGGAGCAGCGAAAGAAGCACGACTAAACAAACGAACAAAATAATGATTGTACTTAGCTTATATTTTTGCTTTATCATGTCTTCACCTCCCAGAAATTTATTATAACAGACAATATACCTCTTAATATAAACACGAAAATACTTAGAGATGAAATAAGTAATTGAAAATCCACTTACAATAACTTATAATAACTTACAAATACTTATAAACACTTAAAGAAGGGGTAACATAATGTTCCAAGAAGAACGATTAAGATCAATCCTTGCACACCTAAAAACATCCAAGCGCATTTCAATTGAAGAAATATGCGAGTTGTTTGACGTATCTAGAGATACAGCCAGAAGAGATCTTGTGAAATTAGAAGAAGATAAAGCTATTATCCGTACTCGGGGTGGTGCCATCCTTCCTTCACCTAAACATGAAATCAAAGATTACGTTAATCGTTTAAGCATGGTATCAGAAGAAAAAAGACAAATTGGCAAAAAAGCAGCATCTATTATTCATCCTGGTGATTACATTATTCTTGACACTTCAACAACTGTTCAGGCATGTGCGGAGCAGATGGAAGATGTAAAATGTACGATTATTACAAACTCAATTAATCTGGCAGACATACTAATTAAAAATTCACAAGCACATATTCAACTGCTTGGAGGAGAACTCCATAAAGAACACCGCTATTTATATGGAAGTTCTGTGATCGAAAAACTATCTTATTACCATGTTGATAAGGCCTTTGTAGGTTGCGCCGGAATATCCGAGAAAGGTGTCACAGTAGCTCATGAGGAAGATGGGAAAGTGATGCAAAAAATGATTCAGCAAGCTGAGCAGGTTATTTTACTAGCAGATCATACAAAAATCGGTATTACGGGGTATTTTCGATGTGCGGAACTTAACGAGATTGATTTACTTATCACTGATCGAGAGCCCAATAAGGAATTTCAAGATTTATTAGATTCTCATGGAGTTGAAATATTCATTACATCTCATAATGAGGAAGGGGAAATACTTAATGACTAAGCTTATAGCTATTGACCTTGATGGAACATTGCTAAGTAGTAAGAATGAAATCAGCATTGAAAATATCCAAGCGATAAAAGAAGCGCAAAATGCTGGTATTGAGATTGTTATCGCAACAGGTCGTGCCCATTTCGATGTTCAGGCAATTTTTAAGGATACAGACATAAAAACATGGATCATTGCAGCGAACGGAGCAACAATCTATGATCCGGAAGGTAATCTTTATCACCATCAACCAATTGATCCTACAACTGCCTATAAAGTGCTACATGCATTAGAACAGGATGGCTTTTATTATGAGGTTTTTAGTTCTTCATGTATTTATACTCCTACTAGCGGGCGCAAGCTATTACAGATTGAAATAGATCGCATCCAAAGTGCTAACCCTGATGTTTCTATTGATTCTCTAGAGGAAGCTCTATCAAAGCAATTTAGTCAAACGGGATTTACATTTATTGATTCTTACAAAGATATTAAAGAAGCTGGCACACCCGTTTATAACATTCTTGCGTTTTCCTTTTTTGAAGAGAGATTAAAAGAAGGCTGGTCAAAATATGGTCAAATTGAGGGTCTTACGATTGTATCTTCAGCCAATCATAACTTTGAATTAGAGCATCAGCATGCATCAAAAGGAATTGCTCTTGAATTACTATCTGAAAAACTAGGTATTGCTCTAGAACATACTGCAGCAATTGGTGATAGCATGAATGACCTATCCATGCTATCTCGTGCAGGAATAGGTATAGCTATGGGGAATGCAAAAAATTCTATTAAAGAAGCAGCCGATTTGGTGACAGTAACAAATGATGAAAATGGTGTTGCTCACTTTATTCAATCTGTTTTAAGCAAGGTATAAATGCAATGAAAACATGATACAATTTTAATAAGCCAACCTTCTTCGGCGTAACACTTTCATTTGTGGCGTGACGAAGGGGTTGGCTTTTCTATTTATTTTTCTTTTTCTTTTTTTTCAATATCCTCATTAAAACTTTTATTTTTTATTCCAGATCTCATGAGATGCATATCAACATATACATCCAGTTCAGCTTTGGCAAACTCTTCATCCCATTGATTTTGTACTTCTAGAAATTTCTTGTGGTTCTGACGATTTAGAGCATCACCAAACCCAAATATGTCAACTCCATACTCTTCCTGTACTTTCGTTATGAGAGAGCTCATTTCTTTCTTTATATAATCTTCAATTCTCTCTTCGTAATCTGTAAAAACAGCTAACTTTGTTAAATCCTGAGGACAATGTAGCCCTTGAATTCTTGCTTCACCATTTATATTTACTTTAATATGTGGGTAACCATTCTTATAATCAGCTTCTAGACTTGACTTAGACATTGTTATTCGCGCATCTAAAAAATAACCTTTAGCTTCTTCAGAATTTTCTCCACATGGGATACTTAGACTGGTTTGCATTAGATCTTGAGTCCATAAATAGTTCCTTGTTTCTTCTAGAGATAACTCACCAATCATCTTCTCATCATCAAAAACTACCATACCGTCCATAACAACTAGCGCTTCAGGATCTAGAGACTTATTATTCTCAACTGTTTTTCCTGATTCTGCATTACCTTTTATTGAGAGCGATGCAGCAACTGGACTCTTTCCTTTTGAAATAATTGTAGATATAAAATCATATAACTTAACATTAGGATCTCCTCCCCACTCCTCAGTAAATGTCTCCGCTTGAGAATTAACCTTTAGGGAAGGACTTTTCTGTGTTGGATAGGTAATTTTTGTGAACTCAGAAGCAGGGCTTCCTTTTGTGATCATAATGTTAAAATCATTTCGGAATTGTCCACTGCGATCCAAAAAGTCTAGGAAACCAAATAGACCTTCCCTCGCAACCTCCTCACTTATGTATAATACCCTTGTATGGGAATAAACCATCTTACGAGTTAGTCCCTTATTCATTTTATTTGATAGCTCCGAAAGAGAATTCCCCTCCATAGTATACGTAACGACCGGTGTATTACCTTGAGCACTTTGTTTTCCAAATTCAGACGAGATAATAGCTTCTACTGTCAAGCGATACTTTTTTTCTTCCCCTGGATCTACTGCAATACCTGACACAATTGATATTTCATCCAATTCTTCACGATCCCAACAACCTGTCATAAAAAAAGACAGAATGAGAAATAAATATATCCATTTCTTAATCATTTTCCTTTTCCCCTTCTGATTGTTGTTTAGGAGGTGACGGCTTCCTAGTATCCTTTATTTTCACTGGTGATTTCGACATTAAATAAGATGGCCTAAATTTATCTGCCCATAAAGGAATACGAAAAAACACATCTGTTTGATCTCTCAATTTAAATGGAGCCACTGGTGTTAAATAAGGAATTCCAAACGTTCGTAAACTTACCAAGTGGATAACCATTACAATGAGTGATAAGAAAATACCATATAACCCTAAAGAAGCAGCCATTAATATTAAGATAAATCGAATTAGCCGCGCCGCAATTGAAAAATTATAGATTGGTGTAACAAAGCTTGCAATGGCAGAAAATGCAACAACAACGACTAACACATTAGAAACGAGGCCAGCTTCAACAGCAGCTTGCCCAATAACTAAAGCACCAACAATTGATAATGTTTGACCAACAGCACGAGGCATTCGAACACCAGCCTCTCTTAACACTTCAAATGTAAGCTCCATAAGTAAAATCTCAATAACAGCTGGAAATGGAACTCCTTCTCTTTGACTTTGCACACTTATCAATAAGGGTGTGGGAAGTAATTCATGGTGAAAAGTTGTAATGGCAACATATAAAGAAGGAAATGTTAGTGTAATCATAAACGCAATATAACGAATTACTCTGATAAAGCTTGTCATGAAAAACGGCTGATAATAATCCTCAGTAGACTGAAAAAAATCAGTAAAGACACTGGGAACAACTAAGACAAAGGGTGTTCCATCTAAAAAGATAGCAATTTTCCCCTCAAGGATATTCCCGCTTATGCTATCTGGTCTTTCTGTATTAAAAACTAGTGGAAAAAAGGTAAAAGTTTGATCTGTTATAAACTCCTCTACATTTCCTGTGTCCAATAAACCAGAAGCATTAATCTTATTAATTCTTTGCTTTACCTCGCTCAGAATATCCTCGTTCACAATTCCCTTCATGTAGCCAATGACCAATTGTGTATTAGAATCTCTTCCTACATTGAACTCTTCAAATATCAATCTGGGATTTTTAATTCTTCTACGGACCAGTCCAATATTTGTTTGAAGATCCTCAACAAAGCCATCCTTAGGGCCACGGATAATTGTCTGTGTGCTCGGTTCTACTATTGACCTCTTCTCGGTACCACCAATATTTAAAGCTAAAGCTTTCGTATGTTGGTTAACCATCACAATTGCAAAACCATTCAGCATATGCCAAATAAGCTGGTGCAGTGTTTCTGCAAATTCATAAGATACTGCTGGAAAATATGCTTCTCTTAATGAATTCATATCTTGATAAGTTTCCTCATTCTTTTGAAAGGCAGACCTCAGTGGTTCTAAGACTAGAGAATTCAAATCACTCTTACTTAAAGTCGTTCCTAAGTAACAAACACACCCCTCAAGGTTTCCAACCTTTATGTTAATTACCTCATAATCGGACGTTGAATTAAATATTTCTTTTATACTTTTCTTATTCTTCTCTAGTGAAAAATCATATTGCTTTGGTATACCTTCTTTATCATAGAGTTCCTTCTCTGATGTTTTCCCACTATTTTTATTAACTTTTCTTCTAAATAGTGTCGAAAGTATACTCATAAGCTAGTCGTCTCCTTTTTCTTTGTTTTCCACAACAAAATAGGAAGAATGAGAATCGGGATTCCAAACTGAAATGGAAGATGTAAATAAAAGGGGACAAATACTAATCCCTCTTCTATATGCTCAATAAAATTGTGACTAATCACCACAGATATAAAAGCAACTAATGCCCCCATCGGTAACGTCATACTTCGATACGGTTTATTAATGATGTACTCAAGCCCTTTTAGTCCCCCATAAAAAAACAAACTTACCTTTACAATAATTCCGAACATGACAAAGAAGACAATAATTAAGTCCACTCTTTCTATAAAGTTAAGTAATGAAATCTCCCTTGATGCACTTAATAAAGGAAATGTTGCTCTTTCCTTTAAATCTGCTCCTAATGTGGCAATTTGAATAAATGAACCGTATGTAAGAATAAGTCCACTAGTTATAACAGCAGCAGCACTAACTTTCCCTACACCCTTCTTAGTACCTATATAAGCTCCAACAATCATAAATGTAATAACTTCACCAAATGGAAAAGTTATTAATTGTGGAAATAATGCTTTCATAATCGGTTGAAATCCATCCCCCAACACTGGCTTTAAATTATTAATTTCTATGCCCCCTGAAAGCCAAATAGCAATACCGGTTACTAATATAAACGTTACAACATAAGGAAAAAAAACCTCACTCGTTCTACCAAGCACTTCCAGTCCATGTTGAAGCATATAAATGATCACCAACATCATCGTGATCGAGATGACTTCCAATGGTGTTACTTCAAAAATCGTTGAAACAAGAAGCTCACCAAAATCACGTAAAACCCTTGCGGAAATATAAAAAAAATAAATAACGTACAACAAAGTCAAAAACTTTCCAATCCATTTCCCAAAACAAAAGTGAAATATCTCAAATAAGTTCTTTCCCGGTAATCTTGAAAGCAAAAAGAAATAATAAAAAATGAGACCAACTCCAATAACAGTAGCTAATATAATCGCAATCCAAGCATCCTGCCTTGCCTCATCTCCAATACTAACAAGTGCTGCACTTCCAATTTGAAAACAAATGATAAGGATATATAACTGCCAAAGTGAGATTTTTTCTACATTTTGTTTCATACCTATTTAAAACTTCCAATTTTCTTGAGTTTTTGAAGCTTTTCTTTTATTCCATTTGCGATAGAATAGATAAATCCTATCAGTAAAAAAGCATAAACCATCCATTTATTAGATCCTGGATCTATTCCTAACAATGTTTTAAGCTCCGTCCAAAGATCTGTTTTATAGAGCACTGCGTCAATTTGTGCGACTAATATACTTAAGATTGTAAAAATTGTAAATAACATTAGATTTCTCATCACAACACATCCTACATCCATATTTGTATTTGGATATATGGATTATTATGGTCAAAAGAGAATTTTTTAGTATGATCTAGTTAAGTTTTTAGTTGAATAAATAGAACTAGACAAGAAGTTGGGTGTTAAAATTTTGTCAAAAGAAATAAAAATTTTGTCTGATACATAGATTGATTGTCGAAGGCAATCCATAATTAGCAATTATCTATAATAATAGAAATATAAGATTTGTTTAGTATAGGGGTTATGCATAATGAATGATACGATAAATCCAGAACTCGGCCATAAAATTGACTTAGTAAGAAAGTTGATGATTGCTTCGGCACAAACAAAAGGAATAAATAGTCCTGAAACAATTAAATATAGCCAAGAATTGGATCGTCTAATTTTCGAAACACAATTACTACTAAAATCCTGCAGCTAGGTAAAAAGGACAGTAGCTACATGTGTATCCAATCTAGAAATTACCTGTCCTTTTTACTAGCCTAACTCTTGTGTTTTCTTGGCTGAATGTGATACCACAAAACCGTGAGATATCATTAATAAAAAACTAGCAGCTTATCACTACTAGTCTTTAAATAGCCTTTAAGGCAGTATTTATGTCTTCCCAAATATCCTCCCAAGCCTCCAGACCAACAGATAGTCTTAATAGCTGATTTGTTATACCCATTTTAATCCTCACTTCATCAGGTATGACAGAATGTGTCATCGATGCAGGATGCTGAATAAGTGTTTCCGCATCACCTAAGCTTACTGCTATTGGGATAAGCTTAAGATGATTAACAAATCTCACCGTATCTTCGTATGTGCCTTTAATTTCAAAAGAAAGTAATCCTCCACCATTTCTCATCTGTTTTTTCATAATGTGATAGTCAGGATGATCTAAATCTCCAGGATAATAGACATTCTTAATTTTAGAGTGTTTCTTAAGGCTTAAAGCAATTTTCTCGGCATTTTCACTATGTCGATCCATTCTAACAGCTAATGTTTTTATTCCTCTTAACAACAGCCAAGCATCAAACGGTGCAATAACGCCGCCTATATCCTTTTGTACCGTACTCTTTAAAGTCTTAATCAGATCGTGACTGCCAACAACTACACCCGCTACAACATCCCCATGACCACCAATATATTTCGTGCCGCTATGAATAACAAGGTCACATCCTGAAGAAATGGGCTTTTGCAAATAAGGAGTTGAAAAAGTGTTGTCTACTATCACTTTGACTCCCTTTTCATTTGCAATTGCAGTTACCTTTTCTAAATCAATTAATCTCATTGTAGGATTTATTGGTGTTTCAATATAAATACACGCTGTATTTTCTTTTATTTGCGAACATATCTCTTCAGTCGTAGATAGATCTGAGAACGAATACTCGATCTGATATTTATTTTTCAACAATTGGAGTAGTCCAAAGGTGCATCCATATATTCCTTTTGAGCATAAAATATGGTCATTATTTTTTGTTAAACCAATAAGAGCGGCAGAAACTGCTGCCATTCCTGATGAAAAGGCAAGAGCCGCTTCCCCGTCTTCTAACTGAGCTATTCTCTCTTCTAACACCGTAACTGTAGGATTTGAAAGCCTGGAATAGATATACCCTTCTTCATCTCCAGCAAACCGCTTTGCTCCCTGCTCTAATGTAGGAAATGTAAAGGTGGATGTTTGATAAATTGGTGGTGTTAAGCTATCTTTATGTTCCTTCGGGTCATATCCACCATGAATTGCTTTTGTAGAAAACTGATGATGAATGTTTCGATCCATAGTACTCCCCCTTCAAACTTTGTAAAGAGCACCTGTACACTATCCTAGGCTCCTTTATATAGACTATTTAAACCAAGTTTGTCAGGTTCCTTTATATATTGAATACCTTCCTTATCATTGTTTTTGAAAACAAAAAAGATAGGGAATCCCCCTACCTTCTCGGTATTACTTTATATCTGATGGATGGTTTTCCGTGATTAAATCTGCAGCCTTTGCATTTGCTTCCACTTGCTCTGGGCTTTTGCATCCAGGAATAACAGTTGTGACTGCAGGATGCTGAAGACACCATGCTAAAGCCCAAGTTGCCATGTTTACTCCTTCTGGCACTTCTTGCTCCTTTATCTTTGCAACTAGTTTCAGCTTTTCATCGATTTCTTGTTGTTCATGATTTTTTCTGACATTGTCACTAAATGTTGCACCAGGGTTATATTTCCCACTCAAATATCCGCTTGCTAATGGTACTCTTGCTAATACACCTAAATCCTGCTCTATACACGAAGGAAATACTTCTTCTTCAGGTACTTGATCAATTCGGTTATAAACAACCTGTATTGCTTTAGCATTTAACTCACTAGCTTTTGATGTTTGATAGATATTGTCATTTGCACCAATAGAAATTCCTAAATTACGGATTTTACCCGCTTGAACCTGCTTATCAAGCATTGTCCATAAATCATCATTATTAAAAACGTCATCAGGACCTGAGTGAAATTGATATAGATCAATATAATCTGTCTTTAATGCTTTAAGCGATTCCTCTAATTGTACT
This sequence comes from Bacillus sp. AFS040349, assembly GCF_002577655.1. Classification (NCBI taxonomy): domain Bacteria; kingdom Bacillati; phylum Bacillota; class Bacilli; order Caryophanales; family Bacillaceae; genus Bacillus; species Bacillus sp. AFS040349. The sequence goes on from NZ_NUMC01000065.1 coordinate 13,356, forward strand.
TGCACTGCCTCTGCACTCCATGCATGCTCCCAATTGTCATGCCATTTATGACCAAATTTCGAGGCAAGTACCCAGTCCTCACGACGATCTCTAGAGAGAAAATCACCTATGAATTTTTCAGACATATGATGCGGTCCGTAACATTCCGCTGTATCAATCAAATTAATTCCTAAACCTTTTGCATGTGAAAGAATCGCATCAACTTCAGCTTGAGAAAAGTCTTTTCCCCAATCTCCTCCAAACTGCCATGTTCCTACCCCTACTACAGAAACCTTTAAATCAGTACTTCCTAAACGTCTGTATTTCATTTAAAACACCCCATTATCCACAATTAGGAAACCGGTTTCATTCCCTTAATCTATCATATCTAAGAACCATGATTAATTCAAGAATATAGCTCTCAATGAAAGAACACTTCTATTTTTGGCATTGTACGCAGTAGAACGTTTTTCTTGATGATATCTCATCTCGAATGATAGAAGATTGACATCTAGGGCAAGGCTCCCCTTCTCTATTATAGACGTAACAGTGATGATCATAACTTCCTGTTAAATTGTCTGTTTTAAATACAGGCATATCAATATATCCACCATACGTAAGACCTCTATTTAAAATTGTTTGTATGGCATGAAAAAGTGCAGAGCGTTCCTGTACTGATAGCTCATTTCCTTTTCTAGATGGTAACAGCTTCGCTTCAAAGCAAATTTCATCGGAATAAAGATTTCCAATACCTGCAATGAAACTTTGATTGACTAAGGTTGTTTTTAAAGCACCTCTTTTCTTCTGTATACTTTGATCAAAAGCTTCAAGCGTGAAGTCTGGACTAAGTGGCTCAGGTCCCAAATCATGAAAATCCTTTTCCAATTCTTCGTTTGATAATAGATGAAGATATCCTAAACGCAGCCCGATAAAAAATAATAAATCATTTCCGAAAGAAATGGTGACCTGCTTTGTGCGATCTGGACTATCCTGGTCACTTCCAATGTACATGAGACCTCCAAGCATCAAATGTAATAATAGATTTTCTCCAGAATTCAGCTTGAATATCAAATGCTTTGCCCGTCGTTCCACTGCTACTAATGTTTTCCCCTGAACAGCATCAACAAATTCTAAAACAGGCTTATTGATTGATTTCTCTCTTGTAACTTCAACCGCTTCAATTGTTCTACCAACAAGCTTTTGGTCAAAAATACGTTTATAATTTTCCATTTCAGGTAACTCAGGCAATATGTACACCCTTCCTTGAACATAATATTGTAAGTTAGTATTGCTAAAAAAATGACCAATCATGTAGGAAGAAATCAAAAAAGGCTCACCACTTGGCAAGCCTAATAAGATCATTCATTTTGATATAATTTTTGGTGACGAAGCTCTAACGATTGGATATGATGTAACTCCTCTAATAAATCAGAAATCGAAATGAGTTCGTAAAAAATAACAGTTTCCGGCGCAAAACAATGATGACTATCATAATGATCAGGTTTCCTATCCCAAAATAACTCTGTGACCCGATTTATTTTCTCAAAATGTGAGGTCTCTATTTCATATTGTGGATGATGAAGAATATCCTTTATTGAGCAAACGATTGCTACCACAAGATCTTTATTTTTTTCACTTACCTTAACCTTTTGATTTGAATTCGTAAGTAAGTTTCCTGCGTGGTAAAGGATTTGCCGTAGAATATTTAGCTTTTTATACTCATAATGAAACGTTCTCATATCCTGACGGCTAAAACGGTGATATTTCCATTCTTCCTTTTGATAGCGACAAAGCACCTCAATTGCTTCAATATTCTTCATTAATTTTTGAAACCAACTTCTCGACTCATTCCTATTTGTTTTCGAATGTAAGTCCACTAACTCTAATCCACGACTTTCAATAAAATCTCCTGTTTCTAAAAAGAGATTACGTATTTTATTAAGAATGGCTGGAGAATAATTTGGACTCATAACAAACAGGTTTACTAATGTAGAAACGAGCAAACCAATGCTTGTTGCACCTAATCTAATGAAAAAAGAAGCAATAAAGTGATCATGGACTGTTGAGATCATCGCGACACCTGTAAGAGTTGCTACAAGTGTTCCCTCGTTTAAACGTAGCTTATGACATGTCATAATTGTTGCTATTGCTACTAATGCATAAGTATATGAGTGATCCCCAAGCACAACATTAAATGCAATTGAATATGCCGCTCCTATCGCTGCTGCTGGAAAACGTACAAATGCTTTTTTTATTGAATTAGCGGCAGTTGGTTCAATTGTAATTATAGCCGTAATGGCAGCAAACATTGCCGGCCAATTTAACCATTCACATATCATAACAGTCAGAAAAACTGCTATTCCTGTTTTGATGATCCTTCCGCCAACCAAATACTTTGCTTTTCTAATGGTATCCATAACGCTTCTTCAACCCTTAAAATAAACAGTTATATACTGATTATAACGTATCAAGTAGAAATCTCTAAATACGTTCAAGTTTAAAGGACGATCTTAGTTACAGTTCATATATTAAAAATCTCTCATTCTGATTTAGTTCATATAGTCCATTGATCTTAATCTCTTGTTTAAGGGAAAAAGCAGTCTGATTTTCTAAGTAATAAATGTATTCTTCAGCCGCATAATATAAGATCAACTCAAGGTGTCGTTCACATTTCTCAAAGGAGTACATAATGTTATTCATAACCTTCATAAAGATTTGAATAGAGAATGGATTAAAAAAATAAAAAATATTGTCAGCCTGTTTAACTGGGTAGTGTTCGGCAAGGCAATTGTGAAAAATAATATTGTTACCATTCTTTTTCGTTTTTTTAAAATAACAGGAACGATTTTTTACTGCCATTTCATAAAAGTCCTTGTTCATCTCGACTCCGGCTACAGAAGACCCAAATAAGTAGTGAACGTAAAATGGCAACCTGCCCTTACCGCATCCAAAGTCAACGATTCGGTCATTACTTTGCAACTGATATTGAGAAAATAACTGCTTTAATCCATTATAAGGAGTAGGTTCATAACGATGATAATGAAAGGACTTGTGAAACCCCTTCTGATCTCCTGACGTACAAATATTAAGCAAGTGTTCATAATCCTTCTCTTCCATTCTTTTCTCCCTTTTAAAGCCTGATTATAATGATTGTCTTTTACCCGATCATAACATAATTAACTAACCGATATATAATTGCAAAGATCACTATTCTGTTATTAATCAACTTATGTAAGGAAACTTACCATCATCATGTTAAAAATTATACCTTTATCATGATAAGTATGTAATTTACTATAATAGATCTGTTATGATAGAAGTAAAGAGTGCTAGAAAGGAGGATATTATGAACTGGATCTCAACTAGTAAGAAAGACGAATTTCTAAAATGGTTTTTGAACAACCATCAGTTAAAAAATAAAGAAGCTCGGAGACTTATAGAATATATTCAGAAAAACCATCATATTCTTAAGAACTTATCTTTTACTGATTATGTTCATTCAAAAGACCGTACGATTGTTGTTTCAAGTATTAATTCTGATGAATCTGGGTTTCTCTTTTACACTAATGGTCAAAAAACAGAAGATGTTTCACGGGCTTTTGGTTCACTAATGAGCAGCCCTTCTGAAAAAGTTTATCTCATCCTCCACTACTTTGGTAAACATTCTGATCACCGCTATACACAGCTTGTTGAAACACATCGAATTCATTCTATTAAACAATACGAACAATCAGAAAAAGATGCAAAAGCAACAGATTCAGTTGTTGAAATTGCTTTATTGAAAAGCAGGATCAATAAGGCATTGGATGACCGAGACGAAGAACTGTTTCATGAGTTGGTTAATCAATTAAAAGAAATTCAGAAATAAATAAAATAACAGAGGGCCTTTAAGTAACCCTCTGTTATTTTATTATCTCATTTCCTATACAAATTCCCTTTTTAATAAGGACTGAGTCATAGTCGGTAAAGTAAGTTGAATGGTCGTGCCCTTATTCACTTCACTTTGAATAGTCATACCGCCTTTATGTGATTCTATAATCTTATAACAAGTCATTAGTCCCAAACCTGTGCCCTTTTCCTTCGTGGTATAAAAGGGCTCACCAAGGGTCGGTAATCTTTCTGGTGAAATACCTACCCCCTGATCAATAAGTTGAACAGATATTGTTCCAGCTTCTATCAGCTTAACTTTTAATTCAATTTGACCTCCATTTGGCATCGCTTCAATTGCATTTTTAAATAAATTTAGAAATACCTGCTTTAGTTGAGCTTCTTCACAGCATATCTTAGGTAGATCAGGATCAAACTCTGAAAAGATTTGAATGTTATTGATAATTGATTGAGTGTTCATTAATGTTATAACGTCTTTTATTAACTCTTTTATATCTTTTTCTACAAAAATAGAAGCACTTGGTTTAGCAAGAACAAGAAACTCTCCAACGATTGAATTGATTCGGTCAAGATAAAACAATATTATAATACGTTTCTTCTAACTGATTTGATTTAAATAACTGAATAAACCCCTTTATTGATGTAAGGGGATTTCTTATCTCATGGGCAATTCCTGCAGCCATTTGACCTAGTAAGGCAAGCTTTTCTGATTTTAATAGCAAGCGTTCTGTATGTTCTTTTTTCTCCGTAATATCTTTTCCAATCGTCAACACTGCATCTCTTTCACCAAATGTGATCGACATAGATGTACCATCAAAGAAAAACCTCACTCCATCTAAACGTTGAACTTCATATTCAATATTACTTAATGGCTGTTTTTCTTTATTAATCAATTTCATACGCTCATATACACGTTCCTGATATCTGGGTGTGATGAAGTCAAAAAGGGATTTACCAATAACATCAGTTTTAATTTTAGCTCCTACCATCTGAGCAGCTGCATTGTTTATATAGATAATCTTTTGGTTTTGATGAATAATAATAGATTCAGGTAAAGAGTCAATCAATTGTTTATAACTCTCTTCACTTGCACGTGCCTTTTTTGTATAATATCTTGCTACATCATATTGCCTTCCACATACCCAGGCAATAATAGTAAAAACGAAAAAATCCAATGAAAAAAATGCCTCATTGTATAAAATCTTTTCAATTCCTGTATACAATATTGATATCATTACTAGAGAAATTTGCCCAATCTTATTCATGAATTATCCTCATTTTTGTCAGAATTTTACTTATATAATAGCACTATATGTACTTTACTAGTGAAAAAATTAGGAAAATTTACACAATTTTAATGATGTATATAAAATCTTATAATATGTTTCTCTCAGTATCTAGTAAAATGAAAGATATTCTAACAATGTAATTAAAAAAGATGTCAAAATTTCAAGACATCTTTTTTATTCCAGAATTATATAGTAATTAGACCTTTTTCCTTCATGGTATTTAATGTTCCTTCTAAACCCTCTTTATAAGAGGTTTTTTGAATTGGTCCTATTAAACATTCTAATTTTTCTCCATTTAAAATTAGCGGTTTTTGAGTCAGATCATACATCTCTACATACTCTTTCATGCTAGGGTCAAAAATCCCGATAAAACGCACCATATTTTTTGTTACTGTTGAAACCTTCCTTGAATAGCCTGTTATTCCCTGTATGATCTTAATGATTTCTTCACCTGTTATCACTCCTGTACCAGGAATATTCCAGCATTGTCCGTAAGCTTTTTCATGTAAAGAAAGCTCTACCAGTGCTTTCGCTCCATCTGGAGTATAAATATACTCTCTTGGTACTTTTTTATCCCCAACAAACATTGCCTTTTTATGATCGATTATTGACTGAAGGAAATAGTGGAGAACTGTACTTTCAGCATATGGTCCATAAAAATCAGGAAAATGCGCTATAAATGCTTGAACCTTTGAGTCCATTACCTTCTTCCCAATTTTCAAACGAATTTTCCCTTTTTTCGTTTGTGGATTTTTCTCATACTCCTCAGATGCTTTTTCTCCTGTACTTTCAGCATAAGAGTAAATATTGTCAACAACTGCAAGTTTAGCCCCAACATTCTCTGACACTTGTAAAATATTGTTTATCATCGGTTCTTGTTTTGTTTGCCACTCCTGATAAGGTAAATTTACTGCATGATAAATACACTCTGCACCCTTTGCTGCATCCTTTAATTGAGAATAGTTAAAAACATCTCCCTCTTTGATTTCTACAAGGTTGTTTCCTTCATATAATGCTTTTAGCTTTTTTATATTCCGAGCAAAAGCAATTACTTTAATTCCCCGAGAGATTAACTCAAATGTAATAGCACTCCCCATACCACCAGATGCACCAAGTACTAATGCTTTTTTCATTATTCATCCTCCTTTAATTAACCACTGTTCAATTAATACCAAAAAAAATTATGACTCTATCGAACGCAAAATTAATTGGATATGCGATTCTGCAAGATCTTTACTATCCTCATATTCCTGACCCTTAAAAATGAAATGTGTAACAAAGCCGTGGAGAGACAAAAAGATTGAATAAATATCCTTCGGTGTAATTTTTGTGTTCACTAAAGAATGAACTGCCTGTGCAAAGTTTTCAAAACTGTTATTAGGCTCTTCTTGTAAAAAGCTCTTTAATTCTTGGTCTTTTGTAAGAAACATCGTTTCATAATGACTCGGATTGGTTATTCCAAAGTGAATATAAGCTAGAAATACTTCTTTTAGTTTATCTTCTTTTGAAAGCTCCTTTGCCATGACTTCTTCTAACTTTTGATCTAACAAGAAAAAACCATCCGCGACTAGTGCATAAAATAACTCTGCCTTGTTTTTAAAATGATAATAAAGTGCTCCATGGCTATACCCAAGTTCTTTTGCAATCTTTCTCATTGAAACATGTTCATATCCATCTTTTACGAAAAGAATTCTGGCTACGTCTAGGATCATTTCTCTTGATAATTCTTTATCCACTGATTTTCTAGGTGACATTTTACTCTCCTCACTCTTTATTAACCACTGTTCAATAAAATAATATACCATAATTTACCACATGTCAATATTAAAAAATCCAGAATTAGTTTTCTAATTCTGGACACCCACCTTTATAATTTAAATTCCTCAACAATATCATGTAAATGTTGAGCTCTTGTACTTAATTCATTAGCTGAGGAAGTAATTTCCTCCATTGATGCTAGCTGCTCTTCTGTAGATGCAGCTACCATTTGTGTACTCTCTTCTGTTATTTCTGTTTGTTTCGCTGACTCTCGTATTGATGAAGATAATTGATCTACCCTGTTTAGCATCCCGTTTGCTGAATTTGCTATTTCTTCGATCTCTTTTGCTACCTTTTTTGTACTTTCAAAGATATGCGAGAATGAAGTACCAGTTAATTCTACTAAGTTCATTCCTTCATTTGTTTCTGCAGCCACACTTTCCATTGCTCCCATGGTATCCTTTGTATCAGCTTGTATTTCACTAATAATTTGACGGATTTTATTTGCAGATTGTGATGATTCATCTGCTAGTTTTTTCACTTCTCCTGCAACCACCGCATGTTTGTTGGGCAATTGATGTAATCGCGTCTAAAATGGAACCAATTTCATTTGATCTTTCTCCCAATCTCTGAATAACATCAGACGTTCTTTTTACTGCGTCTTGAATGACCTTCATCTGTGTAATCGTCTCATTTACATTACGATTCCCTTTTTCTGCTTCTTCCGCTGAAGTAGTAGAGGAAGATGATACTTCAGATGTAACAATAGAAATTGAGTTTAGTTTCTCTGAAAGGTTTTGAACTAATTCAACATTATCCTTAGATTGAGTGGACTGCTGCTCAACAATCATCGCAACTTCTTCAACAGAAGATGTAATTGTATTTGTCGCCTGAGTTGTTTCCTCTGTTATAGAAAGCAGCTCTTGACTTGCTGAGGCAACTTCTTGAGAAACCTGCTGGCTATTCTGAATAACTTCTCTTACAGCAACAATCATTGAATTTAGAGAAGTTGAAATCATCCCAAATTCATCTTTTGAGGTAATATCAAGTGTTGCAGACAAATCCTTGTGAGCAATTTTGTTTGTCGCATGCTGTATTTTTCGCACCGAATCTTTTATTCCAAAATAAAAACCAGTAACTAAGTAAATTAGGATAAGTAACACAAAGATTGCCGCACCAATTGTCACGAAACGCTCAGTACTAAGTGAAATTACTTTTTCATCTAAAACTTTATCTAATCCATCAGTTTGATACGATAATAACTCATAAATCTTATTAATCGTCATCGTTGTTTTTTCAAAATAAACATTCGGTTCTATTGTAATCTTTGATGCTTCTAGTATATCTTTATTAATAATCTCAACAATTTCTTTTGCATTTGTAATTGACTCTGTTACATACGGTCCCATTGAGTCTTTTATGGAAGGATCTAGTTCAAAGATTCTTTGATAAGTCCTGTCTGCTGTAATGATGTATTCATCCATCATCCTCATTAAATAAATTAGTTGAATTCGCTCATCCTCTGTCATCGTTTGCTTAGTTGCAACTCCAACTCCAACAGCCCTTGATTTCCCCATGAATTCTGTTATTTGTGGTAGAGTTTGAACTAATAAATTATTCATATGGTTATTAACAAGATCTGAATCCAGAGTAAGATTTGTTTCGTCTGCAATATCCAGAAGCATTTGGAGCATTAATGAAATCAACTGATTGTGCTGTGCAACTGAATCTCCAACACTCATAGTAAGTGTTGTATCTTTAGTTTTTTCCCATTCTTGAACAACACCTTTAACATCATCACTTACTTTTTCCATAGAAGTTTCTTTAGACAAAGCTGCTTGAAAAGAATCCATTTGTGTTGTGATTTTCCCTCGAACCTCTTGTAGCTTGGACTCTGCTGATTGATCTCCTGAGATCACATTAACTGTTAATCCCCTATGCTGCTGTGTTAGTTGAATTAATGGATATAATTCCGACAACACCTTGGTACCAACTTGCTCTTGTTTTACGAATGAGAGCTCACTATTAATTTTCACAACCACACTTCCAACTAATACGCCTACTATCGAGAAGATAATAACAAACAGTAGTAGGAACTTTTTTGAGAATGAAAATCGATTTAATAAGGCAATAGCAGGTGTCAGTAATTTCTTCATATTATGTTCTCCTCTTGATGATTCTAATGGTTTATTTATCACTTAATACTTTTTTACTATAAATCAATAATATAAACAGTGATGTTTATCACTGCATTTCATTGGTGGAATTTTATACTAATTTAAAAAATGGTGGGTTGGGAATGAATGAGCAACAAGCAGAAGAAAAATTACAAGAAGCACAAGAAGCTTTAATGAGGGGTAGTGCTTTGTTTACGAGGGTAAAGGACTCTTACTGTCTTTCCACTTTAACCGCTAACTTCTATTCAATTTTAAAAGGCTTCCATATATTCGGAAGCCTTTTAAAATTCATTTATAGTGTATTACCCTCAGCTGGAATAGGATGATTCACTAGTAGCTTTGCAAAATGAACAAGGTTATAAGATAATGTTTTGACCTTTCCGTTCGTGAAGTCATTACCTCTTCCTTCTTCTATATATGAGGGACCTGGACCTGCCTCTCCTACCCAATAGGCGTCAACATTTGGCGGAACAGTAAAACCAATGTGCTGAAGTCCGTACAGAAGTGATTTTGCAGACTCCTTTGCACCATCCTCATTTCCCGTTACAACTGCTCCACCAATTTTATTATAAAAAATACTCTGCCCTTTATCATTTTTTTCCATACTTGAAGCATATAATCTTTCCATTAATAAAGTGGCAATACTACTTTTTTCACCTAACCAAATCGGTGTCCCAATGACAACAATATTTGCTTCTTTTACTTTTTCTAATACCTCAGGCCATTGGTCTCCCTCACCCATATCGGATTCCATACCGTATGCAATCTGATAATCTGCTAATCTTAATTCCTCGGTTGTAACACCTTTATTTTCCAACCAATATCTTGACTCTTTCATAAGTGCACTTGTGTTAGATTCCTGATTACTCTTTTTTAATGATGTATTTAAATACAATGCTTTCATATCAACAGCTCCTTTATTATGGGTGTTGTTTCTTTCATTCCACATCGAGCCTATATTAAAACCTTTTTTCGACAATTTCAGAAATAACCCTACAGCAAATTCCCCCAGATTCCTTGGATGTATGTCTTTTAGAAAAGTACATAAAATAAGACTTCAATAACAAATGGGAGAGAAATCATGGAATCCAAGCTACAATCCTTCTTACCTGTTATCCAATCATCAAATCTTATTAAACCACTAAAAAAACAAGATTTATTAACAACGTCATTTTTGATTGATCACGACCGAGATAACGAGTTGACCATGTACTATTCACCACATAATGAATACATCAACCATCAAGCTAAGATTGTCATAATAGGAATTACACCAGGTTGGACTCAAATGAAGGCAGCCTTTGAACAAGTTATTGACTGCTTACCTATTTCAGAGTCTTCCACACTCGAACAGACACTAAAAAAAGCTAAAATAGCTGCAAGCTTTTCAGGAGCTATGAGGAAGAATTTAATCAACATGCTCGATCATTGTGGAATTCAAAATGTTTTTCAAATAAAAAGCTCTTCTTATTTGTTTAGCAAAAATCGCGACTTTCTCCATACAACATCAATCATAAAATACCCTGTTTTCTATCAAGGGAGAAACTATACTGGACATCGACCCAAAATTAACCATTCTTCACTATTAACTTCTTACGCATATGAAATGTTTCCCAAGGAGCTATCACAGATAAAAGCACCTGCATTAGTCATTCCCTTAGGCAAAATGGTGGAAGAGGTTTTGAAAAACCTAATAAAAAATAATAAGCTTAATGATCATATTTATTTATTTAATTTTCCCCATCCATCTGGTGCAAATGGACATAGAATAAAACAATTCACAGAAAACAAGCAATCTTTTATATCAACTGTGTTGGAATGGGCAACTCTTTTTTCTTAAAACACCTAAGTTTTCATTATGAAATCAAGGCTTGTCAGACATATTAAGAATAGCTAGATGAAAGGAGCAATGATGATGGAATATACTAATCGAGACGATGTAGTTAGAGAGTTACAGCATTCTTTTCAGCCTCTTATGACTAAATATGGGATAGAGGATATTGGTGTGTTTGAAGAGCAAGGACAGAAAGATATTTATCATATGGGCTACACAATACGAAAAGAAGGAAAAACGTATATGATACATACCCCGTATCTTAAGAACGAAGAAGGACAATTAGCTCCTGGTAGAGATCTCTGGACTGTTGAAACAGATGAGGCAAACACTGACGATGTTAGCGGGTTTGATAATTTAGATGACGCTTTACGTTCAATTTAGGTTCAAAGAGGGGATCAATCCCCTCTTTGAATTTTTAATTTCTAATTATGATATAAATCATATAGAGAATATATGCCACTACAAGAAATGTCCCTTCACGACGGCCGACTCTGAAGCTTGTTCTTGAGAACACAAGTAAAATAAGCGTTAAGACAATCATAAGGATAAGATCAACAAATATCTTGCTATCCACGGCTAATGGAGAAATAACAGAGGCTGCACCAAGGACAAATAATATGTTAAAAATATTACTTCCAACAATGTTACCAAGTGCAATATCTCCTTCTTTTTTAATAGCAGCCGTAATTGAAGTTATTAACTCAGGCAATGATGTACCAATCGCTACAATCGTTAAACCGACTAATGTTTCACTCATCCCAAATGAATAAGCAATAACAGTGGCATGATCAACGACCAAGTCTCCCCCGATAATAATAGCTACTAAGCCACCTATTGTGTAAATACTATTTTTCCCCCATGAAGGTGGACTTGTTTTAGATACTGAAGCTTCTTCTTTTATCTTTTCCCGACTATTTCTCGCTACCTCAAAAATGTAATATAAAAACACTGCAAAAAATAACAAGAATATTAATCCGTCACTTCTTGTAATGAAATTAGCTTCTAAGGATTGAAGCGTCACATCACTTACTAAAATAAGGAGGGCCACACTCGCTAATAATGTAAAAGGAATTTCCTTTCTAATTGTTTCATTTTCTACCTTTAAGGGGTTTATAAGTGCTGTTACCCCAACAACAAAGGTGATATTCAAAATATTACTTCCCACTACATTCCCTATTGCAACTCCTGCATTTTCCTCTAATGCAGCAATGATACTTACAGTTGCTTCCGGTGAACTAGTTCCAAAAGCAACGATCGTCAACCCAATTAGTAATGGCGACACATGTAAAGCACGAGCAATACTTGATGCCCCATCAACGAAAAAATCTGCCCCCTTAATAAGTAAAGCAATACCTACGATTAATAAAAGATAGGACATTTATTCAACTCCTTTTCTATTTATTACTAATATTGTATTAGTAAAACAGTCGTATTTGCCACTAATAGGTTCAATGATGAAGTACAAAAATCGAATTTACATTGCTTTTCGTCGTACTAAAATTAAAAAGAAAGCAATTTGCAAACCTTCATCAATCTCCAGAAAATAAGTGGAGAAATTCCTTTTATTGAGGAAATATCATGAAAAACAGATTAAATAGACGGAAAGATTCCGCCTATTTAATCAAAAAAGATGAAAATGGACCATTTTCCTTTGCTTAACCGGAAGAACTCCGCTTATATCCCAAAAATCGGTTCTATCCTTCAGTCTAACCAGAAAAATTCCGCTTATTTATATAATGGTTACTTAATTCAAGAAGGTTGCTTTATTTATCCGCCTCTCAGAATCATAACCCACCCTCTGGTAGTTAGATATTATTTTTAGCACCCAATTGGAATAACAGTGAGTTTGCGAATTTTTATGCTGACAAAAACTTAAGTGTGCTGATTTCGTTTTTTGTATTCGGAAACTGCAGCAGCTATTCTGCTAATTTTATTGATGCACCTAAAGAATTAATAGTACCTTATTACTAGTTAACCCTCATAATAGGAATCTATTCCCGTTACTTTTTACACATAAATCAGATATGATTTTATTGCATTTATAATATGCATATATCATTACGATAAGTGGGGAAAGTCAATGAAAATCAGCAGAAAGTTATTTATTCTTATTACGATACCTCTACTTGTTATATTAGCACTAGCAGGTATTAGTACAATTGAACGAAGTAAAACAGTCAAAGAAGCATCACAGTTAGGTGAGTTAATCAACCTTTCAACAACAATCAGTGCATTTGTTCATGAAATGCAAAAAGAACGAGGTGCTACCGGGGTATTCATGGGTAGTGATGGTCAGAAATTCAGTTCAGAGGTAGCCCAACAGCGAAAAGTAACAGATACAAAACTAAATGATCTTAATAAATTCCTCGGTAGCTTTGATCCAAAACCATATGGTGAAGATTTTACAAAAGAACTACAAGAAGCGATAAAAATTAAAGATCAATTGTCCGAGCACAGGGAAAATGTAAGTAATCAACAAATTGAGGATTCGATAGGGATTAGCTACTACACTCATCATAACGAAAAAATGCTTAGTGTTATGAGCTATATTTCTAAAATTTCACCTAATGCTGATCTTGCAAAATCAGTAAATGCTTATGTGTTATTTATGAATGCTAAGGAAAAAACAGGTATTGAACGTGCTCTAATGAGTAATGTTTTTGCAAGAGATTCATTTTCAAGCGGGGAATATCAAAAGTTTATCTCACTTATTGCTCAACAGGATACATATTTATCCTTGTTTCAAAATGCTGAAACCAATAACAAAGTATTATCTTTGCTTGAACAGCATTTAAGCAATCAAGTAGTAGAAGATGTTAAACAGATGAGGGAAAAAGCATTTAATACTTCTGAAAATTTTAATGTTGATAGTGAGAATTGGTACACACAAATGACAACTAAAATCAATCTTTTCAAAGAGGTTGAAGATGCGATTGCCGAATCCCTTACAGATCAATCCAATAACCTTCAAAGCAGTGCAAAAGCTGAGTTAATTACGTACATTGTTGTTTTACTAGTGATAACAGTTGCTCTTATTTTATTCGGAATCTTTACTAGTCGTTCCATTACTGAGCCGATTAAGAAGATCCTGAAACATATCCAAGAGATAGCTAATGGAAATTTAACGAACAATGAATTAAATTTCAATCCTAAAACAGAGATTGGCCAATTGGCTATTGCTTTAAATGAAATGCAAAGAAGCTTAAAGGAAATGATTGAGAGCGTTACACATGTGACAGAGAATTTATCCAATCAAAGTATTGAGCTAACCCACTCAGCAAATGAAGTAAAAGAGGGAAGCGAGCAAATTGCTACAACAATGCAAGAGCTTTCATTTGGAGCAGAATCCCAAGCTACAAGCTCAACAAACTTATTAGAAATGATGGAAACTTTCGTTGGAAAAATACAAGAAGCAAACATAAGTGGTGAAAATGTTTCTGAAACATCAAATGAAGTTCTGTCTATGACAAAGGAAGGAAGCCTATTAATGAGTCAGTCTGTTGATCAAATGGGGACAATTGACAGTATTGTTAAGGATGCTGTCAATAAAGTACAAGGTCTAGATCAACAATCAAAAGAAATTTCAAAATTAGTTCTAGTCATTCAAGAAATTGCAGAACAAACAAATCTATTGTCTCTAAATGCTGCGATTGAAGCAGCCAGAGCAGGTGAACACGGAAAGGGATTTGCCGTTGTAGCCGATGAAGTAAGAAAACTAGCAGAGCAAGTAAAAGCATCTATCGTTGATATTACAAACATCGTAAATAAAATTCAAAATGAATCTTCTCATGTTGTACAATCACTTCAGGTAGGATATAAAGAGGTTGATGAGGGTTCTAGACAAATTGAGTTAACAGGTAAAACATTTGAAACCATTTCTCAATCTGTATTAGAAATGGTCACAAATATTAAACACATCTCGACTAATTTAAAAATAATTGTTGATAGCAGCCGTGAAATGAACAATTCTATTGAAGAAATTGCCTCTGTCTCAGAAGAAGCAGCGGCAGGTATTGAACAAACAGCAGCTTCTTCACAGCAATCCACAAGCTCAATGGAAGAAGTATCAAATAGAGCGGGTGAATTATCACAGATATCTGATCAACTCTCAGAACAAATTCGACGATTCCAAATTTAATGTCAAGGTAAGAGGGTGATTGTCTTCACCCTCCTTTTTAATTTATACGAACGAAAGGAAAACGAATGATAACAGTTGTTCCGTCCCCTTCAACACTCACAAACTCAATTGTTCCGTTATACTTCTCAACTATGTTAAAGCATATCATCAACCCTAATCCAGTACCCTTCGTTTTTAACGAATAAAAAGGTGTGCCGAGATTCTTAATTTCTGACTCAGACATACCTATCCCTCCATCAACAATCCTTATTTCAACTGAATTCTTTACCTTTTTGCCTACTACAGAAATCTTGGAACCATGACTGGAGGCTTCTATTGCATTTTTCATTAAATTGATTGTTAACTGTTTAAATTCTATTAAATTAATAGCAATATAACAGTTGTCTTCTACATGCAACTCAATTTTGTTATCATTCAAAAGGCCATAGGAATTTAGTAAATCAGCCACACTTTGAAGGGCATCCCTTACATCTATTTTCTCTAATTTAACCTCTTTGTCTGGTTTAGCTATCGTTAAAAAATGAGAAATAACATGCTCAGCAGCATCCAATTCATCAATCATTAAAGAAAAATTTCTCTTTACCTGTTCATCGAATGATTCCTCTTTTTTATACAACTGTAGAAACCCTTTTACAACGGTCAAAGGGTTTCTAATTTCATGGGCTACCGCAGCAGCAAGTTGACCCGCCGTCTTTAACCGTTCAGACTGCTGAACTTGCTCGTAATAGCCTTTTAATTGCTTAATTCTAAAATAGGAAATGTAAAAAAGTAGATAGAGAACTGCCTGTATACCAACAAAATTAATAACATTTCCTACAATATCAAGTTTTATATGAGGATATAATTTACCTTGATCAATAAAAATAATATAAGCAAATGTTGCTGATGTTAGCACTACATTTAAAAAAAGTGAGAAATAAAAAAGTCTTGCATCAAAAAATAAAATTGAGATTGCTGGAATTAAACAAATAAACACAAATGTTGACCAGGTTTCCGGGTATATGAAAAAGAGACCATAGAAATATGCAGAAGCTGTTAGCATGATCACCATTCTAAAATAGTGTGTTTCAAAGCTCGGGTAGAGTATCAAGCAAATTGAAAACATAGTAACAAGAATTATATGTAACAGTATCCCAGAGTTAAAAGTATCAAGATGAGTGTTTCCGACCATCAGCCCCGTAACCATAACTAGAATAATTATTAGAATTGAAATATAGTATAAAGTTTTATTGATATGTAATTTTAACTTCTTCATAAAAACACCTTTTTGATTATTTGACCTCATTAAGTATTTCCTTAAAGAGGTTAACTAACACATAATTTGATCGTCTAGTTAATTTTCACAAAGACGTTCAATACATTATTATATCCCTTGCTCCGTTAAAAGTTAATAATTAAATGAACGTACCTATTAAGGCACGTTCATTTAATTTATAGTAATGGAATATTGTTATCCTCACATTCTTTTATTATTTGTTCACTCCAAACAGAAGCTTGCACCTCGCCAATATGAACTTTTTTCAATAAGAACATACATAATCTTGATTGCCCAATTCCTCCTCCAATTGTAGAAGGAAGTTCTTCATTCAAGATGGCTTTATGATAGTCTAGTGATTTACGTTCTTCACAGTTAGATTCTTTTAATTGCTTTAAAAGTGCATGCCGATCAACTCTAATCCCCATAGAAGATACCTCAAACGCTCTTTCTAATACAGGATTCCAAAGGATAATGTCGCCATTTAAAGTCCAATCATCATAATCTGGTGATCTCCCATCATGCTTTTCACCTGAAGGCAAATCTCCACCAATGCCCATAATAAATACAGCCCCATATTTTCTAGCAATCTCATCCTCCCTTTCTTTCGGGGAGATTTGAGGATATAGTTGTTCAAGCTCCTGAGCTGTAATAAACGCAATATTGTTTGGTAGAGTCGGAGTAAGCTTTGGATATAAACCGAACATATATTGTTCAGTTATCTTAATTGATTCATAAATTTTTTGGACTTCTTCCTTTAATTTTTGTTCATTCCGCTGTCCCTCTGAGATTACTTTTTCCCAATCCCACTGATCAACGTATAGAGAATGAGTGTTATCCAAGGTTTCATCTCTTCTAATCGCATTCATATCCGTATATAAGCCTTCATCATTTTGAAAGCCATAGCGAGTTACTGCCATCCTTTTCCACTTTGCTAAAGATTGCACAATTTCAATGCTGCTGTCAGAATCTAAGGCATCAAAGGAAACGACACGTTCTATTCCATTTAAATTATCATTTATTCCATTTCCCGATTTAACCATGATCGGGGCAGAAACTTTCATGATATTTAACGATTGGGAAAGGTTCATAACAAAAAAATCCTTAAGCTTCCTTATTGCCTCTTCTGTTTCTACTAAACTTAGTAACGAACAATATCTCGATGAAGCATACGTTTTACTCATTAATAGGCCTCCAACATTTAAAAGAAACAGCGCTGTTCTTTGCTTTTTAATCCCTAGGGTAATAACTAATTTAAAGTATGAAAGTCCAGTATGATTGTGAACTAAATAATAGCCTATTTTAAGTGATACATGACCCAAAAAGGATGCCACGCATAGTAGCACCCCTTTATAAAAAATACCTTACTTCAATTGAAAATCACCGGATGATGTTCTTACCTTAAGCTCATATTCCCCGCTACCAATCTTCCCGTTAATACTATTCTCTGATTTGTCTTCATAACTGAAGCCTTCCAGCTCAATGATTCCATCTCCTGAGCTTCCCCTAAAGTCAACAGAAAGCGACTTAGGAGATTCATCAAAACCTATAATAACATCTCCACTTGATGCCACTGCATTTATATTACCAGTAACCTGTTTATTGTTCATCTCAATACTACCTGAAGAGGTTTCAGCTTCAACATGACCGTCAACGTTCCGGAGAATAATGTCTCCGCTGCTAGCTCCTACATCAAAAGCTTTTGCTGATGAATTTTTCACATTTATTGTTCCACTGCTTGCTTCCATTTTATTATTAGTGCTAACTGACATTTGATCAATCGTAATATCACCAGAGCTAGCTTCTGCACTAAATTCTTCAACCTTAAGCTGAGAAATGTCTATATCTCCTGAAGAGCTTTCAACAACTAAGGACTGGTAATCCTTTTCAGGTACTTCAATCTCTAAATTCAGTTCGATAAAGGAAAAACCAACATAGAAGTATAAATCCTGATTTTTCACATGAATGTTTACTTTATCTCCTTCTTCTGTAATAACCAGCTTATATTTATCTTTAAGCTTCTCACTAACTTTCCCAGTTAATTTTACTTCGATAGAATCTCCCTTTGAAGGAACCATTTTTATGTTTGTTGAAGATGTACCAACCTCTATTTGCTGAATTTCAGTCCCTTTTACCTCTTCCTGTTGAACAATCTCTCTCTTTTCAAGTGAAAATACATCGGTCGTAGCTGCCGTAACAACAGAACCTGCAATACCAACAACAATTAAGAAAAATGCAAACATCACCGCTTTTTTCATGCCGCTTTTACCCCTTTTCCTCCGTAAATTACTTTTTTATTAAAGTTCATATACTTAAGGAATGCTTTTAATAGGAACTTCCCTGTTTTCAACATGCCAATCCCTAGTAAAATACCTAATCCGCATGTAATCATAGATAAAAAGAAAACAATTGCAAGATCTTCAAGTCCATTAAATATAACTGATCCTATAATAGCTAAAGGTGAAATAATAAGTATGAATGATGCTGCAACTAAACCAATATATGCTCCAAAAATACCCAACGCAGGCCCTAAAACAAAAACCAGGTTTAAAAAGCCCATCATAATTGCCGTTAAAATGACATTTAATGTATTCGTTCCTTGTTTTTGATGATCCAATCTTGTTAACTTGTATTCCGAAAGCAAATCCCTAGCAATAGAATGTGGATCACCTAATTCATTGACAATCTCAGCCTCTGTTCTGCCATCCTCTAGGCCTACAGTAAAATGCTCTTCATAATCATAGAGCATCTCTTTTCGATCTACCTCTGGAACACTTGATAAAAGCTCCTCTAATTTCCTCATAAAGTTATTTTTCTTCACTTTTGGTACCCTCCAAAATAAATTCATTCACAGCATTTGAAAATTGAGTCCACTCTTCAATAAGAATATTCATATACCCCTTACCTTTATCAGTTAGTGAATAGTATTTTCTTGGAGGTCCCTCTGATGATTCGGCTAGATACGTTGTCACATATTCTTCTTTTGTTAATCTTCTTAATAAAGGGTATAGCGTTCCTTCTGCCACTTGAATTTTACTCGATATATTTTGAGCCAATTCATAACCGTATTGATCTTTTCTACAAATTAGAATTAACACACATAGCTCCAATGCTCCTTTTTTAAATTGCACATTCATTATATTCCTCCTAAGCAGTATAACCCGGTACTGAACATTATAAGGTAGTAGACATTATTCAATAACTACAATTAACATAATATACCATCCTAGTGAACAATGCAAGGTACTGGATAATATTATTTAACAAACGACATGATTCTACAAATTTCGGGTGGTGACAGGCACCACAAAAAAGGCAGACAACCCGCTATGGGTATCCACCTTAAAAACAAAACAGATTCTTATTTTAGCTCTAATAATGCTACACATTCCACATGAACTGTATGAGGAAATAGATCAACAGGTTGTACTATTTTTAACTCATAGTCAAATTGTTCAAGTTCTTTAATATCTGTCGCAAATGTATCAGGATTACAAGATACATACACAATTCTTTCTGGTTTAGAACGTCCAATTCTTCTCATGACTTTTCCGCCAGCACCTGATCTAGGAGGATCCAAAAGGAGAAGTTCAGGACTGCCAAACGTTTCTAATATTGAATCAATCCCTTTTCTTGCATCCTTAGCTAAAAAATACGTGTTAGATATTCCATTATCACTTGCATTTCTTTTAGCTGATTCAATAGAACTCTCTACAATTTCAATACCTGCAAGCTTTCCGACTCTATTTGCAAATGGCAAAGAAAATGTCCCAACTCCACAAAAAAGATCAATCATGCTTTCTGATTCTTTCGGTTGACCCATTTCGATTGCTAAATCAACTAATTTTTGAGCTTGAGTTGGATTTGTTTGAAAGAATGTATCAAACCACAGACGGAAACGGTAGCCATCCATTTCATCATAAATGAAATCTCTTCCTGCTAAAGTATGACTTTTTTCGGACTGTGTACGATCTGCCCATTGCGTATTTTCAAGCCATAACAAGCTTTTTACTTGTGGATACTTTGCCTCAATTCTCGAAACCAAATCTTCCACAGCCTTTTGAAGGGTATCATTTGGTCCTTCTGTTGCAAAAAGCCCTAGCATCATTTCTCCAGTTGCGAAAGATTGTCGAACCATTAAATGACGAAGCAATCCTTCGTGGGTATCTTTATTGTAGCCTTTTAATTGATAATCTTTTACCCAAACTGCTACTTCCATAGCAGCCTCGACCATTTCTTTACTTGCAATTAAGCATGATTCAAGCGAGATTACTTTACGGAAATTCCCTTGCTCATGTAACCCAAGAGAACCATCAGGAGCAAATGTAAACTCCATTTTATTGCGATAGTGCCAAGGCTGATCCATCCCAATTGTTTCTTTAACTAGCACAGGATTAAATCCTTGTTCCTCGATTGCATGTTTTACATGCTCAGTTTTTTGTTTTAATTGGGCTGTGTATTGCCAATGCTGCCACACACATCCACCACATTTATCAAAATGAGGACATGGTGGTGCCAATCTATCAGAATGAGCTTCTAAGATCTCCTCAGGTAGAACCTTTCTTCTTCTTCTTTCTGGTTGATCAACCGTTACACGTACCTTCTCCCCTGGAAGCGTTTGTGGAATAGTTAGTTTTAATTTCTTCGGATTACCAAGTTCGTTTTCCCGCCAAATAACAGCTTGTCCTGAACCCCTGTCATCTAAATGACGTATTTCAGCAATCATTGTTTCTGCTTTAGTCAAGGTAAAAATTTCCTCCCTTTATTTATTACTCTAGTTTTCTCTTAACCCTATTCAACTCGAAAACTGCTACCCAGAGCTGGGTAGCAGTTGATCACACTGTTTCACATGTGAAACAAGAAAATTCGGGTGGTGACAGGCACCTCTATAGCCTACATTTGATGCTCCACCTTCACTCGCTTAATAAAGAGCGAAATAACAAACCCTACAATACACAAGATAATCGCAAATACAAAAGCATCTTGGACACCTTCAGTGAAGGCAAGTACTTGGTTTAATGGATTTTGTTTATCTTCTACTGTTTCCATAAAGTTACTTGTTCCAGATGATAGGATTGAAATTGCAACAGCTGTTCCAATTGCTCCGGCTACTTGCTGTAGTGTGTTCATTATAGCCGTTCCATCTGGATAAAGCTCAGGTGGTAATTGATTTAATCCATTCGTCTGCGCAGGCATCATAACCATAGAAATTCCAACCATCATGACAATATGAAGTCCTATAATAAGGGATGAAGATGTTTCCATTGATATGGTAGAAAAACCAAACATTGAGCCTGTTACTATGGTCATTCCTATAATCGTTAGCCATTTAGGACCAAAACGATCAAATAGTCCTCCCATTACAGGTGATAATATTCCATTAATGATTCCACCAGGAAGTAATAGAAGACCAGCTGCAAACGTACTTAGAGCCAACGATGTTTGTAAATAAAGTGGCAATAGAATCATTGAAGAAAGAATGGCCATCATACATACAACGACCATTAGTAAGCCAACTGTAAACATCGGATACTTAAAAGCTCGTAAATTTAAAATAGGTTGTTTCATTGTTAATTGTCGAATAGAGAATAAGACTAAGGCTATTCCTCCAGCAACCATTGAAACAATAACAGTTGGGCTTCCCCAACCGCCACCTTCTCCGGCATTACTAAAACCAAATACAATTCCACCAAATCCAATAGTAGATAAGATAATTGATAAGATATCAATTTTAGGTTTGGTTGGCTTTGTTACATCCTGCATAAAAATAATACCATAAATAAGTGCTGCAATGAGTAATGGTAATGAAATCCAAAAGATCCAATGCCATGATAAAGTTCTATGTATTAACCCTGAAATAGTAGGTCCTACCGCAGGAGCAAACATAATCACAAGCCCGATGATCCCCATAATTTTACCACGTTTATGCGGAGGGATAATTAATAGAATTGTATTAAACATTAGAGGAAGGAGTAATGCTGTTCCTACCGCTTGAACAACTCGGGCAATCATAAGTACACTAAAGGTTGGAGCGACCGCCGCAATGAATGTACCGATAATAGAAGCAATTAGTGAAGTTATAAACAACTGCCTCGTCGTAAACCATTGTAAAATAAGTCCTGAAACTGGAACTAATATTCCAAGTGTAAGTAAATAACCTGTCGTTAACCACTGAGCAGTGGTTTCTTTAATACCAAAACCTATAATCAAATTATTTAATGCCATGTTTAAGGCTGTTTCACTAAACAAACCAATAAAACCAGCAACAACAAAAGAAATGATAATAGGAACAACTTTCAACTCATTTGCCGCAGTTACTCCCTTACCATTTGCTTGTGCATTCATTTCCATTTTGTTTCCTCCTACTTATTTCTATCTTTTCTCTTTATGAAAGCAATAACGGCAACTGTTTTGCAATTACACGTAAAGGTTCCCCATTTTTATACGTAGCAGATAGTGTACAGGCTCCTTCAATCAATGCAGTTATTGTTAAGCCTACTTCCTCTGCTTTCTCTGTTTCCATATCATAAGCTTTAAGCTTATTAATATACAAAGCTTGCCAATCCATAAAAGCAGCTTCACATGCTAACCTTAGATTTTCGTGTGTTGATGATATTTCTGAAGCAATAAGACCTATTGATAATCCTTCCATTGTTTTAGGGTGATCAAAAATAGACGCAATCTTATTAATATAAAATTGAAATGCTTCAGCAGCTGTTTCTCCCCCACTCAAATCTTCCTGTGCCCGCTCCAATATATCCCGTTTCATTTGATGAATAGCCTCCAAGGCAATTTCCTCTTTACCATTTGGAAAGTGATAATAGATGGAGCCTTTTGGTGCCCCGCTTTCCTCAATGATTTGATTCAATCCAGTTCCATGATAGCCTTGGCGCTGAAATAAGCATGTTGCTGTTTTAAGGATAATTTCCTTTGTACTCTCCTTTTTTGCCATTTTTACGTTTGCACCTCACAAAATTATAACAACCGGTCTAGATAATGTTATTAGAGTAGCATTGGTAATGTCAAATCTTTTTGCTTATTTAGTTGAAATATAATTTGATAGGATAACTTAAACTCCTTTTAAAAGCTATCTACATTGAAAATGTCGTTCATAAGCTCGATGAACGACATTTCTTCTATCTTCTATTTCACTTTTGTCGTTCATAATCATCTGAATGACAAGCTCCCTATCAATTCCTCTACTCTCACCGCTCAAGTCCCACAATAAGTCCGGTAAGGCTGACCTGAAGGAGGCAGACTGCAGTATTTTTCCTGTTGAGTAGTGTGTGCAAAAGGTTTGGTAAGAGCATCTAATAATCTTTCCATTACAGTATAATCCCCATGTTTTACCGCAGCTTCCAGTGCTTCTTCCACACGATGGTTACGAGGAATTACTGCAGGATTATGATCCCTCATTAACTTTTGTGATTCTACTTTAGGTTCTTTTTGCTTACTTAATCTTTCATGCCAACGCTCTTTCCACTGTTCAAATTCAGAAGAACGGAAAAGCTCCATTCCGTCCAGTTTGTCGAACGTTAAAGCAACAAAGGTATTTGTATAATCTGCCTTATGCTTGTGCATTAAGGTAAGAAGGTCATCTATTAATGTTTTATCGTCTTTTTCTTCAGAAAAAAGACCTAACTTAGCTCTCATTCCACTAATCCAATTTGTTTCATAAATATCCATATATTTAGATATTTCTTCCTGAGCTATTTCAACTGCTTTATCTTGATCTTCATGAAGAATCGGGATAAGAGATTCGGCAAATCGTGCTAAATTCCATCCACCTATGAATGGTTGGTTACCATAGGCATAACGGCCCTGAACATCAATTGAGCTAAAAACAGTCTCAGGATCATACGTATCCATAAAGGCACAAGGACCATAATCAATCGTTTCTCCACTAACTGTCATATTATCAGTGTTCATTACTCCATGGATAAAACCAACAAGTTGCCACTTTGCAATTAATGAAGCTTGCCTTTGTATCATTTGTTGAAGCAATGAAAAATACCTGTTATCATCTCTTTCAATCTCCGGATAATGACGCTCTATTGTATAATCAGCGAGAGCTTGAAGCTCCTCATCTGTTCCTAATTGTGCAGCAAATTGGAACGTTCCAACACGAATATGACTTGCAGCAACACGAGTTAAAATGGCACCGGGAAGTTCTGTTTCTCGGAGAATATTCTCACCAGTTGTTATTACAGCTAAACTTCTCGTAGTCGGTATTCCTAAGGCATACATCGCTTCACTAATAATGTATTCTCGAAGCATTGGGCCAAGTGCAGCCCTTCCATCTCCACCTCGTGAATAAGGTGTTCTTCCTGAGCCTTTAAGTTGGATATCAACCCGCTCATCTTGAGGTGTTACTTGTTCCCCAAGCAGAACTGCACGACCATCTCCCAACATGTTTAAATGACCGAATTGATGTCCCGCATATGCTTGTGCTAGAGGTGTTGAACCTTCTAGAATTCGATTACCTGCAAAAACCTCTACTTGTTCATGACTTCGTAACTCTTCGACATTTAGACCTAGCGATGATGCCAGCTGATCATTCTGTATGATTAACTCAGGATTGCTAACAGGAGTTGGCTTTTGTTCAGTAAAAAACTTTTTTGGTAGGCGAGCATAGCTATTGTCTATTTTCCAACCTGTTTTTAAGTCTTGTTCCTTTGTCATGTGATCTCCTTTTTACCTTATATATATTTTTCTTTTCGTTGTTTAAACATATCCATATTGTCTACTTTTATAAACGTTATTATCCTCAATGATCTCGGTTGATAATATAATTCAAAAAATGCTTTAGAAAAGGAATGTCTCGTGGTACTTTCTGTAGAACTTCGATTGCTTGACAGTAATGTTCCCACATCTTTTTTCTCGCTTCTTCTCGGCCTAAGATCGACACAAATGTTGAACTTTGATTTTCTCTATCTTTTCCAACTGTTTTTCCAAGCAGTGCAGGATCTCCTTCAAAGTCGAGTAAATCATCCTTAATCTGAAAAGCAATACCCGCATGATACGCATATTTCTTTAATGCCTCTATCTCTGTTTCATCAGCATGTGCTAGGATCGCCGGCATAATAATAGATGCTTCGAATGCCATTCCAGTTTTATAAAAGCACATTAAATTTAATTGATCTAGAGATAACAGCTTGCCTTTCGATTCCAAGTCCATTGCCTGTCCCTTGCACATCTCGGCTGTCATATATGAGGAATATTGTATTAATTTCAGGACAGTATTTGGATCAAATTTTGTAAGTGATGCTTGTTCCCAGGTAGCTTTCTGAGTTAAAAAAAGACCGGTTAGTTCGGCAATGGCAGTATTATAAGCCTGATGCAGTGTTTGACGCCCCCTTCGAATCGATGCATTATCCTGTGATGGGAGATCGTCGAAGATTAAAGACGCTGTATGCATGTATTCTAATGATTTAAGTAATGGCATAATCACAGATTGATCTAAACCGTATACCTTTATTGCCATTATCCAAGTCACAATTGGCCTCAATCGCTTTCCATCACCTTCAAGACTATAGTTTGCAGCCTCAACAATGGAACTATATAACCTTTTATCACCCTCAGAAACATGCAATGTAGCATTTAATTGGTTACGAACAAATTTAATTGTTTCTAAAAATTCTTCCTGTTCGTTCCGTTCATTTCTCATATTATTCAACATATGGTCGCGTAGTAGCTTATCAAAGAAATCTACATCATCTGCTTTTTTCACCATCTTCTGAATTAGCTGTGTAAAACTTGAAGAATTGGTTGAAAATAACTCCATCACTTCATTATATTTTTCCGCTCCCATTTTACTTTTATATCGTTTTAAACCGTTTATTGCCCGATTAAGGATTACCTCACGTGTCTTGAAATCTGATTTGTATACATTGTGGATTAAGTTTGATATAACCGTCCAATATAATTCAAACGGATTAATAAGGTCGGGACGTTGAACATGATATTTCAAATAATACGTATAAGGAGTAACAGCACCTGCCTCTAAGTCATCAAACATGTCAGCGAAATCATCAGCAAGCTGATTATAAATTCCATAATAAAACGTTCGATCATTGAAACCCTCGTCTTCAGAGGCACTAAGAACCGAACGAACAATTAATCGTGAAGATGCGGATTTTAGAATAACTGGAATATAAAGGTCTTCATTTGTGTAATCTGGGTTAGAAAGGTCCTTTACACGGTCCACTTCCTGTGATTGAAAAAATATATATGCTTGCTCCAAAAATGATTGCACATTTTCCGACTGCTGATTTCCTTTAATATATTCAAAGGCTTCTCGTAGTTCTGAATGAATATATTTTAGTAACCCGGCATTATTTCCGTCCCATTGCCCTAGTTCTGGCACAGAACCAGTGATAAGTGTTGTTCGTATCAAGTTTGAATATCTCTTCTTTTCCTCAAGCGATAACAGACTCACATCAAGCAAATCATCAATAAAAGGATAAGTTAAACCATAACAATACCCTAAGCGAATGGCCTGATCGAGTTTCAGAGCACGTTCAGTAGGTTTAACCCCATCATCCATTTCTTCCACAACATGCATGACAACCCCTGCAATGATTTTCATTAACTTTCTCCGTGCTTGCTCAGGGTCAATTTCCTCAGGAATATTTGATGTTACTGTCTTTAACTTATTGACGAGCCAGATCATGGTCGTTTCAATGCTTTCCTTTTGAGCTATTCGGTATAATCCAGCCATGTTGAACGTATCTGTCTTATCTGTTTTTTTCGTTAGATGTTTTGTTAAACTTTTAACTACTCGGTTAACTCTTTCCTGTGTTTTAGTTGAGCTTAAGTCTTTTCCTAGATCACGCAAAAAAAGGTAAGAAATGCTTCGTTCTAAGTAGGGAGTTAGCTTGCCTGTATATTTGAGCCATTGAATATATATGTCATAATCATGTGCCTCTGGCTTGTTATTTTTACGTGTAAAAACAGAGAATAGTGATTTTCGGTAAACATGGTTTTGCTTCCAGGTTTGAAAATCTTTTGTTAAAGCAGGAATATAGGTTTTGCGGGTGATTTGCTCATAAAGAGATTGGTAATAATCTAAAGCCTTTCGTTCCGCCTTCTGATAAGTTTTATCAGTATCAAACATTATTTTTTCATTCATGTATTCATTCCCTCAGTTTAAACTCATTTTCGATTCAGTTATTATCTATCATACTATCAGTATATTTAAATATAAGCTAAATGTATGATCTTTATGACCGTCGCACAGAGGTAAAAGGAACCCCAATTAAAAAAGCACCTCACTGCTAGCTCTTTTGCTACAATGAAGTGCTTTCTATTTTTATGCTACTTTTGAAATATCTATTTTCTTGCCTTCTTTACGCCATTCCTTGAATTCAGCAGCTGCTGTAAAAATGGCGTCAGTTGATGAGTTAAGAGCAGTTTCAAAAGAATCTTGTAAAACACCAATGATAAAGCCTACACCAACCACTTGCATCGCAATTTCTGCAGGAATTCCGAACAAACTACATGCAAGAGGAATGAGTAGTAGAGATCCACCAGCAACTCCGGACGCTCCACAAGCACATACAGCTGACAATACACTAAGAATTAAGGCTGTAGCAAAATCTACTTCAATACCTAAAGTATGAACTGCCGCTAATGTTAATACGGAAATTGTTACTGCTGCCCCAGCCATATTGATTGTTGCTCCTAGTGGGATCGATACTGAATAACTATCCTTATTTAAGCCAAGGTTTTCACACAATTTCATATTAACAGGGATATTTGCTGCAGAACTACGAGTAAAGAAAGCTGTAATTCCACTTTCCTTTATACATTTCAAAACTAGTGGATACGGATTTTGTCTTATAGCTAAAAACACAATAATTGGATTAACAACTAATGCAACAAAAGCCATACATCCTAGTAAAACAGCAAGTAATTTTCCATAGCTTAATAATGAGTCAATTCCATTTGTTGAAATTGATTCAAATACTAGACCCATGATACCTAACGGAGCGAACTTAATCACCCAAGTTACAATTTTAGATACTGCCTCAGAGAAGTTAGAGATCATTGTTTTTGTCGTTTCAGGTGCACTTCTTAATGCTAAACCGACTAGAATAGCCCACGTTAAGATCCCAATATAGTTTGAATTGGCAATAGCATTAACCGGATTATCCACTATGTTTAAAAGCAACGTTTTAAGAACTTCTGACACACCACCTGGAGCTGTGAAACCCTCAGGACTATTCGCTAGTGTTAAGCCGACCGGGAAGATGAAACTTGCAATAACTGCCACTAATCCTGCTAAAAACGTTCCAACAAGATACAGTACTACGATCGATTTCATATTTGTTTGCTGACCACTTTTATGCTGAGTGATCGCAGACATAACTAAGAAAAGAACTAAAACAGGTGCGATCGCCTTTAAAGCACCTACAAATAACGAACCTAAAATAACAACAGGCTGTGCTACATCTGGAATTGTAACAGACAAGATAATTCCAATGAGTAAGCCGATAATGATTTGTTTAACTAGACTTAACCGATTCCAGTTTTTTAATAAATTTTTCACAATAATCCCCCACTATAAAATTGAAAATCCTTTTAAAATCTATTACCTTGTTATTCTTAAAGTGGACTTTCAGAAATATATTCCACTGCACAAAGACAAATGTCTTTTCAATAAGTAGTATTATAGTGAGTTTTTTGATATATTACAATACTTTTTGGTCAATTTTAAAAAGTCTTAAATATTTAAATATTCTAATAATATCATTCCTTTTGCTTAATCGGATTTGTAAGCGATTAATATACAAGAAAAATTTTCATACATACAAAAAAGCACCTGCAAATTTGCAAGCACTTTTAAAAAGACCATTTTCACCTTGTTGTGTCTTCATCCTTCTTATGAAGACCATCTCAGCTGACTTTTCACCTTATTGTGGTCTTCATCCCTCTCATGATGACCATCTCAGCTGACTTTTCACCTTATTGTGGTCTTCATCTCTCTTATGATGACCATCTCAGCTGACTTTTCACCTTATTGTGGTCTTCATCTCTCTTATGAAGACCATCTCAACTGACTTTTCACCTTATTGTGGTCTTCATCCCTCTCATGAAGACCATCTCAGCTGACTTTTCACCTTATTGTGGTCTTCATCTCTCTCATGAAGACCATCTCAGCTGACTTTTCACCTTATTGTGGTCTTCATCTCTCTTATGAAAACATCATATCTTAAATCGATTCAGTAACTCTCTTAATTCTTCGCCAAATTGGGCTGTCTTTTCAATAGAAGTCGTAATATCTTGAATAGATAGTAACTGTTCTTCTGAAGAAGCAGCAACTTCGCGAATATAGTTTGATGACTCCATTGATTTCTGAGAATTGTCTTTAATAACATGTTCCACATCATTAACTTTCGAAAGCAGATTTTCAATTTCAATGAAAATCTTGTCAACTTCATATGAACTCTCTTCAGAGGATTGGTGAACAAGCTGCAGGCGGTCATTTACTCCCTCTAGCTTTTGCATTCCTGTTCCAAACTGATCTGTACTCGATTCTATTTGAACTACAGCATTTGAAGTTTCAGTTACTATTTCATTTACTAACTCAGAAATTTGATTTGCTGATTGAGCTGATTGTTCTGCTAGTTTTTTCACTTCATTTGCAACAACGGCAAAACCTTTCCCATGTTCACCTGCTCTAGCGGCCTCAATTGAAGCATTTAGTGCGAGTAAATTAGTTTGTGACGTAATATCAGTAATCATCTCAACAATATTCCCAATTTCAGAAGATCTATTACCTAATTTCTTCACAATCATAGATGAACTAAGAACAGACTGCTGAATATCAGTCATTTGATGCATCAATGTTTTTATCTGTTCATTTGCCTGCTCAACTTCTTTATATGCATTCTTAGTTTTAACTGAAACAATAGAAGAGTGGTCTTTAATGTCTGACACACCTTTTGTGATATCATTTATAGATTCCAGATTCTTTTTATTCCCTGTTTCCTGCTCAGTTGAAACCTCTGCTGCTTGTTGCACATTTTCCGTTACAATACCAGATGTTTGCACCATTTCTTCAGCTCTCTCTGATAAAATTAACGTGCTTTCAGAAACAACTTTTCCCTTGTTAAGAATATCACCCATTAAATCTTGTAAACTATCTAATAATGTATTAAAGTTAGTTGCTAATTTACCTACTTCATCTCTTCTATTTATATTTAATCTTTGCGTTAAATCTCCCTCATTGTTGGCTAGCTCTTCAATTTTCTCATTAACTTCTTTTATCGGTTTTAATGACTTATTATTAATAAAATAATTAATGACGGCACTTATCACGATAAAGATAAGAGTAATAATAATGAAATAATTCAACAGTGACTGCGCATCAGCATAAGCTTCTTTTGTTGGTACTGAAATCATGATTCCCCAGTCCATTTCTGATGCCTTACTATAGAAAACCAAACTATTTTCACCATTAAAATCAGTCTCGGTTACACCAGTTTCGCCATTCATGCTTGTTTCAACCAACTTGTCTAAGTCGCTATTTTTATAGTCTGCTATTTTTTTATTAAGAACATCTTCTTTATTTTGCCCCGCAACAATCGTTCCATCCTTTGTGAAAATCGTGACATATCCACTTTCACCTAAAGACACGTTCGAAATAATATTCATTAAACTTTCAATTTGATGGCCACCCGAAGCAACCCCAACAACCTTTCCGTCATTTCCGTATATTGGTGATGATGATAAAACAATTGGAGCTCCATTTAAGCTCGGTGTTTGAGATGGAACTGGATTATAAGTTTTTGTAAGCTCACTCATTCCACCTTTATAATGTTCATAATCTGAAACAGGGATTTTCGCTCCTCCAAGATAAAGAAATCCTGCAGCATCCATAAAGGCAAATGCATCTGGATTATCCAATCTTTCTGCGATTCTAGTACCTAGCGAGTCAGCTTCTTCCACATTTCCCACTTTTAATCCACCTGCTTCGGCTATGTACTGCATCGTTTCCTGCTTCCCTTTAATCCAAATATCAATATTTGCTTTAACTGACTCAAGCTGACTATATGCTTGGTCTTCAAATCTATCATAAATGATATCCTTTGCCTTCATATAGCCAAATACCGAGATGCTAATCATTGAAATTGTAATTAACACACTAATAACGATTGTATTTTTTATTGCTAATCTCACAGATGTACTCTCCTAGTCTTCATAATTTATAAGTAAGCTCATATAAATCTATTTATTATATCGGATAATTAACCTGCTATTTTAATATATTGTATACATACTAGAGATAATATTTTTCACTGCTTAGTGGCATACCTATATATTTTCCCGATAATTACCAACAAATAAAAAAGAGGTGAGAAACGTTATCACTTTTTTCTTTTTTGTTAGAAAATGCTTCAATATATAGTATAATAAGCAGTAGACAAAGTGTCGGAGGGGATCTTGATGATTGAAGTAATTACCTATGCAGAGTGTGTTCTACGATTAAACATAAAAGAAAATTATGAACAATTGGTAACAAACATGTTGATGAATCTTTCAAACGAAATTATCACAGAAAAAATTGTCTCCATTTCTGATCCACAGATAAATCCGAAAAATCAAGCTCTTGAAACAAATGTACTAGCAAAGTTCTGTTTATACATTCCAGAGGATCATCAAAATAAAAATGTTGAAGAATATGTAAACGCTATTCTACCATTCTTAAAGCGATATTTACCAAAATGCAATGATATTACAAGCACAAAAATTGTACAGATGAAACGAATCCTCCAAACATAAAAGGAGGAAAGGCCTTAAATTCCTTTCCTCCTTTATTATGTTCTTTTACATTAGCTTTTCATTGTATAAGTTTCGATATTTCTTCGGGGTTATTCCTTCTACTCTTCTAAACGTTGCCACAAAATGACTAACATCGTTAAAACCAATTGAACTGGCAATTTCCTTTAGTGACTGTTCTGAATTAGATACTAATTTCTTCTTTGCTTCACGAATTCTAAGGTTAATAAGAAAAGAATATGGGCTTGTACCGAATGTACTCCTAAATAAAGCACTTAAATTTTGCGGACTCATATTTGCTTTTTTAGCCATCTCATTAAGCCCGATATTTTCTTGATAAACATGCTCTAACCACTCAACAACCGGCCTTACCTTATCATAATTATTTGATAATGATTGTTGATTCTTAAGTTTTCCATATTTCTTTAGCATAATAATAAAACTATATAAATCACTTGATAGATCCAGCTTCGAAAATTCTGTATCTCTTTCGACATTTTTTAATATCCCTTCAACCTGTTTAGAAAACGGTAATTCTTTTGATTCTGAATATAACGCATTAAAATTTATGTCCAAAGAATTTAATATAGACTCAGCTGAAGCGCCTCCAAATGTTATATATAAAGTTGACCACTCTGTGTGCGTGGAGTAATAAGAATGAGGAGTGAAAGGTGTTAATAAAATGCCTCTTCCGGGTGTCAATAAATGTCTTTCCCCTAAAAATGAAAAAGTCCCTTCCCCTCTTACTGTTTGCAACCAATGAAAATATGGATATCCTTCTGGTCGAGCAAAATCTTCTTCTTGTGGATTATAGCCAATACTCTCAATAAATAAAGGTAATGATTTGTCAAAGGAAGAGAATGTATAGCGTATTTTACCTTGCTTCATAATAGCCCCTCCCAAAAGTAACCGATTACAAAATAAACAAAAAGCAAGAACTAATAGGAAGCTTAGTTCATAGAAGTTCTTACTTTTTAATAATCTCTAATTATTTTTCTTTAAAACATAAACACCATATGGTTTAATTTCAAAAGTTGTATTTATATATTTTTGTGTTAGTAAATCATAATATTTATGATCATCTACTAAAGTAAGCTTTTTAACTGTATTGTTAAAATTCATAACAAAAATATAAGCTTCGCTTCCATCCGTTCGCACTTGTACACTTACACCATTTGGAAGATCTTCACCGACTATTGAATTTATTCCTAGTTGATCTACTAACTTCCCGTAGAATGCATCATAAAAATCACTTTGATTTCTTGATGCCAGATAGTAAGCTTGACCGTTACCGAATTGATTCACTGTAACAGCAGGTGTATTCATATAAAAATCATGCTCATATTTGGCTAAAACTTGAGCCCCTTCCGTATGAATCACTTCACAGTAATCTTTAGCTTGATAGATATTCTCTAAACCAAGGCAGTTATCCGAAACAAATTTAATTTCATTATAATCATTTTCATAGAGTGTATCAATTTCCTCAGACCAGATCCCAAGCACCTTTCTAAGAGGACCTGGGAAGCCACCTAAGAAGCAAAGATCATTTTCATTGACAACGCCACTCCAGTACGTTGCTACATATGTCCCACCATTTGCTACAAATTCTTCAATTCGTTCTGCAACGCCTGGTTTAACCATGTATAGCATTGGAGCAATTAATAGCTTATACTGCGAGAAATCTTTATCCATTGAGATCACATCTACAGGTATTCCTTTTTTCCAGAAGGATTGGTAATGAGTTTGACAAGTTTTTATATACTTTTTGTTAGCTCGTCTTAAAGCCTGCGCATCATCAATAGCCCATTGATTTTCCCAGTCAAAAATGATGGCTACCTCTGGTTTTACGGATGTTCCTACCACTTCCTGAATTCGGGATAAAGCATCTCCTAACTCAGCAACTTCACGAAATACTCGGTTATACTCATTTCCAACATGGTCTACAACCGCCCCATGAAATTTTTCAGAACCACCACGACCTTTTCTCCATTGAAAATAAAGAATAGAGTCTGCACCATGTGCAATTGATTGCATAGAAGATAACAAGTGCATGCCAGGTCGCTTCGCTTTGTTCACATCATGCCAATTTACTAAACTTGGCGTGGATTCCATGATTAAGAATGGCTTTCCATTTTTTAAAGAACGAAAAATATCATGAACAAAACCAACATCTGCTGCAAGCTCCCATGTTTCCTGATAATCCCCATGCCAAGCAGGGTAGCTATCCCATGTGACAACATCAACATCTTTTGCAAATTTATTATAATCCAAACCAAGATATGGCCCCATGTCGGGATAATTCCCCATAAAGTTAGTAGTAACTAGAATATTCGGAGTGATCTCTCTTAGTGGTATGATTTCATTTTTGTAAAAATCAATTGTTTGATCAGATACAAATCGTTTCCAGTCTAGATTATGTCCATGTACTTGGTTTTCTCCATGCGGAGCAGGTGATTCAATTTGTGACCAATCATTAAAAGCATGGCTCCAAAAGCCGGCCCACCAGGCATGATTTAGTTCATCTAGATCATGATTATACTTTTCCTTAAGCCAATTTCTAAATGCCTCCTGACACATATCACAGTGACATTCCCCACCATATTCATTGGATACATGCCACATCACAAGGGCTGGATGATCTTTATACCTCTCCGCTAATAGTCTATTTAATTGCAATGTTTTTTCTCTGTAAACGGGTGATGTTATACAATGATTATGTCTTAATCCATGTAAGTTTCTCTTGCGGTTTTTTTCAACACGCAACACTTCTGGATACCTTTGTGATAACCAAGCTGGTCTTGCTCCACTTGGAGTTGCCAATATCACATTAGAGCCTTGCTCTGCCAAATCATTCATGATTCGATCAAGCCACGCAAAGTTATAGACACCTTCTTCTGGTTCAACTGCACTCCAACCAAAAATATTCAAAGAAAATGTATTACATTTTGCAAGTTTCATTAATCGGTAGTCTTCCTGAATGATTTCAGGATAACGTAGCCATTGATCCGGGTTATAATCACCACCATGCATAAAACCTTTTACTCGTTCATGAATGGTTGGATATCTATTTACCATATATAAGTCTCCTCATGCTAAAAATTCTGTATTTAGTTAAGCACTACTCCTTCACTGCACTACCAAGCATTCCAGAAATAAACTGTTTTTGCAGCAACAAGAAAAAGATAATGATTGGTATTGTCGCAATTGTAATTCCTACCATAATCTGTCCATAGTCAATCATAGAAATACCTATTAAACTCGATAATGCAACCGGGATGGTGTACATTTCTTCAGATGTAGTTGCAACTAAAGGCCACATAAAGTTATTCCATTGCATCATAAATAGATATATGGCTGTAGCCGCTAGTGCCGGTTTCATAGAAGGTAAAACGACTGTTAAAAAAATTCTCAGCTCTCCTGCGCCGTCAATACGTGCAGACTCAATTAATGAGCTTGGAAAAGCCAAAAAGTTTTGTCTCATTAAGAAAATCGCAAATGGAAAACACAATTGTGGTGCAATCAAAGCGAAATAAGTATTAAGTAACTCAAAATGTGTCATCATTCGAAACAAAGGAATGATCGTTGCTTGATACGGAACCATCATTGATAACATAAAGGCTAAAAAGATGACATTCCTTCCTTTAAAATAAAACTTTGATAATGCATATGCAGCTAATGTACTAATAATTAAAGAAAGGAAGACAAATACCAACGATACGAACAAGGAATTGAACACAACACGACTAATTCCTATAGCATCATTTAAATTTGTTAAGTTAGTCATAAATTCATTACCAACTGTTAATGTCGGAGGGTTCGTGAACATCTTACTCGTATGGTTTGTCGATCCAACAAACATCCAATAAAACGGAAAGATGGATATGATTAGAAAGATGATAAGTGAAAAATATAAGAAAAACTTCTGTAATCGTTGTTTGTTTTTACGGTTGTTCTCAGCCATTCTATTCATCTCCCATTACTTTTAGCTGAAAAATTGATAGAGCTGCCACGATCAATACAATGACATAGGCAACAGCAGATGCGTAGCCAAATTCAAAATAACTAAAACCTACGCGATAAATATACAATCCTAATGTTAAGGTAGAATCAGCAGGTCCACCTTTTGTTAAGTTAAATGGTTCATCAAATAACTGTAGTGTTGAAATAGTGGAAATGATTGCTGTAAATAAAATGACCGGTTTTAATTGCGGGACAGTAATATTTATAAATTGTCTTACTTTACCAGCACCGTCTAAAGAAGCAGCTTCATAAAGCTCATCTGGTATGTTTTGCATGGCGGCTAAATAAATAACCATGTTATATCCAGTCCATCTCCAAGTCATGGACATAATAATAGAAACCTTTGCCCAAAACGGGTGAGATAACCACTTAATTTGGTCTACCCCAAAATAAGACAAAAACTGATTAATCAAACCTGAATCTTGCAGCATGATCGAAAATAAAATAGCGTATGCAACTAAAGAGGTTACAGCAGGCATAAAGAAACCAACACGGAAAAAACCTCTAAATTTAAGCAGCTTACTGTTCAGAGCATTTGCTAGAATTAACGCTAAACCTAACATAATCGGAACTTGAATGATTAAAAATATAAAAGTGTTCTTTAACGCTTCAAAGAAGACAGTATCTTTCATTAAACGTGCATAGTTTGATAGACCAGCAAAGACATATGTTCCATTTTCTAAAGTTTGAAAGCTTAATAATAAAGATGACAGTATAGGATAAGCCGTGAAAACGAGAAACAATATGAGTGCTGGAGCTAAGAACAAATAAGGTGTATACCTATTAGATGACATATCAGATCCTCCATTACCGTACAGATAAAAGGGAAGTTATCAAAAGAAAATATCTCTTTTGATAACTTCTTTACTAACTTAGTAACAAACTATTGAAGACGAGTTTCAACTCTTTGTTTTGCACCTTCAAGTGATTCTTTTACTTCTGAACCATTAACAACTTCTGCCTGGGATTTAATTGCTTCTTCACGAGCAACAACATCATTTTCCGTATAATTTACAGTTGGAATTTTTTCCATTTGACCAGCAAAGAATTCCCATGCCTTTTGACCACCAAAGTACTCTAGAGGTTGACTAAATAATTCAGACTCATAAACTGGTGCGTATGTTGGGAATAAGCCACCTTCCATAGCAAGCTCTTGAACTTCAAATGAAGTTGTGAAAAATGCTAGAAAATCATAAGCTAAATCAACATTTGGACTATTTGAAGTAATTGTAAATGAACTACCACCTTGGTTAGCAGCTCCAGCTCCCCCCTCACCGAAAGTTGGAAGAGCCATCGTTCCCCAGTTTCCTGCTGAATCAGGAACTTGTTGTTGTAGCGTACCAATTAACCAAGCACCAGCCATTGCTGTTGCAGTTTGTCCATCTGCAAGTGAAGCAACCCATGGGCTCCAACCATTTGTTCCAAGTAATAGATCATTTTTTGCTAAATCTTTCATTAATGTAGAAGCATTAACTGATTCTTTAGAACCTAATACGACATTTCCATCATTATCAAAGTAACCTAATCCTTGTTGACTTAATAAAATTGTGTAAACTGTAGACTCATTAGCATCATAACTTAACATGCTTACACCTGTTTTTTCTTTAATCTTCTTTCCTGCCTCAATGTAGTCATCCCACGTCTTAATTGAGTTAGCATCTACACCAGCTTCTTCAAATAAATCTGTGCGGTAGAATAATCCAACTGGGCCAGCATCGAACGGAAATGCATAGATACTTCCATCATGAGTTACACTCCCCAGTTTGTATTCAGGGAATTGATCTTTATGCTCATCAAAGCCTTTTTCAGATAAGTTCACAAATGAATCTGGAAACTTACTAAATAAACCTGATAAACCATCATCAACATTTAACATTGCATCTGGCAAACCTTCTCCACCAGCTTGCAGGCCAATCTTTAATTTTTGATCAATATCCGTATTATTCATTTCAACAACATTTAATTTAAAGTCTGGATGTTCTTCTTTATATAACTCACCAGCTTTTTCTAATACTGGCACATTGATATTTGTTGCCCAAATTGTAAGCTCTTCACTAGATGCCTCCGCACCTTCTCCTTTTCCTTCTTCAGATGATCCTGAAGACCCACTGCTACAACCACCAAGTAAAAGAATTGCAATTAAAATAAAACTAAATAATGGTGATAATTTTTTCATACTTTCTTCCCCCTCTTTGTTATAACTATAAAAAACTTAAGGTAACTAACTTACTAACGTCTGTTTCATTACCCCTTGTTTATTAAGGTTGATCTCATTATAAAACGGTTACATTTAGATTAAAATATAAGATTCTATTTAAATAATATAAGAATATGAAAGCAGTAATTCCCTATTTCATATTCTTATAAGCCTACTTTGAAATTCTTTCATTTTTTTATATAAATAGGGACAGGTACCATGTCCCTACATCGTAAAAAAGAGGAGCCGAAAATCTCGACACCTCCTCTACCTTTTAAATGTATATCCGAATACCATGATTAATTTTTATAGAACTCAACATAATCCACATTAATCCAATTATTTGCATTAGCATCTGTCCAAAATCCAAATTCTGCTTGACCATTAGTAACATTAATATTATTTATAGTAAGTTGAGTCCAAGTATTTGTTGTGGGTATTGCAATATTTTTTTCTGTCCCTCCAAAGTTCTTTACATACATTTGACTCGTGTTAAAGCCCCCACCACTCTTTACCCATGCTCTCATTGTATAGGTCCCGTTCATTAACCCTGCTTTAATCTGATAGGTACTGACCTGATAAGGAGTACTTTTCCAATGAGAAAGCCTGTAGCTTCCAGAATACCCTCCAAATTCAGTATAATTGGCATTATCATTTGAATTTGACCAAGTAGACCAGCCTGAAGGAGTCTGTGTAGCTCCATCAGTTTCAAATCCAGGATTAATAACAAGGTTCACCCCTTGACTAGTTGCCGCATCAAGAAAAGCATCAATTGCTGTAGTATATTGTAAGACATTTGTTGCTACCTCTTTGCTTGCACCTAATGGATAACCATCAGGGAGAACACTTGAGTGTGACTGAGGCTCCCAATAAAATACTCCAATCCCTTTCCCATTCGGTACACCTTTTACTACATTAATTGTATCGTTAATCGTCCAATAAGAATCATTAGGATTGCTCTCATCCCCACCTACTTCTACAACCATAACTTCCTTATTGTAACGAGAAGCAATGTCATTCAAGTTATAGGACAATTCATCTGTAATTTCCCAATAAGGTTGACCATCCCAGTATGGATAAAAAGATACACCAATTACATCGGTCTTTCCACCATTGCTAAAAAACTGATCGAACCACCATCTAAATAAACTGTTATCAGTCCCATGAGCTAAATGACTAACAACCTTTGAAGATGGACTTACAGCCTTAACTGCATCATAACCTTTATTAAGGTAGGCAGTTAACTTACTAAAATTATCTGTGCTACCATCTGGATGCATAATACCAGAGTTCATTTCATTTCCAATTTGTACCCATTCAGGATATATACCATTTTTCGCTAGTTCATTCATAACATCATGTGTATGGTTATATACAGCTGTTTGCAACTGAGTATGCGAGTAGCTACTCCAGGCCTTTGGTTTTATCTGATGTCCTGGGTCTGCAAAAACATCACTATAATGAAAATCAACCATAACTCTCATACCTAAATTCTTAGCCCTTTTTGCCGCTGCAAGTACTCCATCTTTATCACTATAACCAAGCATAGTCCAAGTTGTTCCATCCTTTAACCAATAATAGTCACTCGGAGGGTTCACAAAAACTCTTAATCTCACAGAGTTGATTCCATGATTTTTGAGAATTTGTAATGGATCTGCCAGGCTTCCATTATCATCTACCCAAGTTACACCTTCATCCTCTAATTGTTTCATCCAGCCTATATCTGCTCCGTAAGAAAATGATGATGCTTCTACTCTTTCTTGTGACCCAAAAAAAGCAAAACTAAAACAAACCAGGGACAAACAAAATACATTCAAAATTAATCTTTTAAGATGCTTTTTAAACATAAGTACCTCCTCATATTTTCAGTATTTACCGCACCTTTATTGTAAAACGCTTTCAACAAAAAACTAATATAATATTCCGAAAGCACTATATAAGATTTTGGAAGTACTTTGATGTCCAAGCCTGGGACACCACCAAGGCAGTTACTTTTCCAGAAAAGTATTTAAACAAGTTAAAATCGAGATAATTTTCCAATTTTCTGTCTTTTGACAAACTAAAACCACAAAATATACTATATTAATAGAATAAGGAGGTTATAGTAATGTCAGATATAAATAAACAGAAAATTGTGGCAAGCGTTCCCCAAAAAGGTTTTTTTGGACACCCTAAAGGCTTGTTCACTCTTTTCTTCACTGAGTTTTGGGAACGTTTTTCTTATTATGGGATGCGTGCTATTCTCGTTTACTATATGTACTATGAAGTGTCAAAAGGCGGATTAGGACTGGACGAAAACACCGCTTTGGCCATTATGTCTATTTACGGAGCGCTCGTTTATATGTCAGGAATTATAGGCGGATGGCTTGCTGACAGGATATTCGGTACATCTAAGTCTATTTTTTATGGTGGCATATTTATTATGCTTGGTCATATTGCATTAGCAATACCTGGAAGTGTGTCGATGTTCTTTGTTTCCATGGTGTTGATTGTAATTGGTACAGGTTTACTAAAGCCAAACGTATCAAGCGTTGTTGGTGATATTTACAGCGAAGGCGATCACCGCCGTGATGCAGGTTTTAGTATCTTTTACATGGGCATTAACTTTGGTGCATTTCTATCGCCACTAATTGTTGGAGAAGTTGGATTGAAACATAACTTCCACTTAGGTTTTAGTATCGCGGCTATTGGAATGTTTTTTGGATTATTAGTATTTATTTTTACTAAAAAGAAAAACCTTGGTCTTGCTGGTACAGTGGTCCCAAACCCATTATCGGCTTCTGAAAAGAAAAAAGTTTTTTCTACAATAGGCTTCAGTGCTATTGTATTAGCGATACTAATTGCAGTTACGATCTCAATGGGGATTCTTACAATTGAGACATTTATTGCACTTATAGGTATTTTAGGAATTTTAATTCCTACAATTTATTTCATTGTTATGTATCGTAGTCCGAAAACAACTGAAACTGAGCGTTCAAGAATTATCGCTTATATTCCGTTATTTATCGCTGCTGTTATGTTTTGGGCTATACAAGAACAAGGTTCAACTATCCTTGCCCATTATGCCGATAAACGAACTAATCTAGAATTTCTAGGATTTACAATTTCACCTGCCTGGTTTCAATCATTAAACCCATTGTTTATCATCATCTTAGCACCAGTATTTGCAGGGCTTTGGGTAAAACTTGGGGACCGCCAACCATCTGTTCCTCAAAAGTTTTCACTTGGGTTACTGTTTGCAGGTTTATCTTTTATCGTTATTCTCGTACCGGGCTACCTATCTGGAGAAGATGCATTAGTTAGTCCACTATGGCTTGTTCTAAGTTATTTCATTGTTGTTCTTGGTGAGCTATGCTTATCACCTGTAGGATTATCAGCAACGACTAAGTTAGCACCTAATGCCTTTTCAGCACAGACAATGAGTTTATGGTTCTTATCTAGTGCAGCTGCACAGGCTATTAATGCACAAATTGTAGGATTCTACACACCAGAAACTGAGAACCTTTACTTTGGGACGATTGGAGGAGTAGCAATTCTTCTTGCGATTATTCTTTTCCTACTCTCACCAAAAATTCAGGTCTTCATGAAAGGTGTAAGATAAATAAAAATTAAAGATAAAAAGGGTGCAGTTCATCATGAACTGCACCCTTTCTATCTATTAAAGTTTTTTACTCTTAATCGGCTTTTGTTTGAAATATAAACCAAGTTCCTTTTTTTCTTTTGATAATGAACGGTACAGAGATACCATCATTAAAACAATGATAATCGAAAACGGAAACGCAGCAGCAATTAATGAATTTTGTAGAGCTTGTAGTCCTCCGCTATACAAAAGAATCAACGCTACAGCAGACTGAGCAACTCCCCAAGTAAGTTTCACGGAATTTGGAGGTGTAAGCGAGCCATATGTTGTTTGCATTCCTAATACAAAAGTCGCTGAATCGGCAGATGTGATAAAAAATGTACAAATAAGTGTTATCGCTACAATTGATAAAAGTGTTGACCAAGGCATTTCATTAAATATCGCAAATAAGACTTCTTCTGTAGCAAAGCTTGTTAAATCTACATTTCCAGCATTTTGAACTTCAATCGCAGAACTACCGAAGACGGCAAACCATAAAAAGCTTACAAGTGCGGGTAGTAATAATACACCAATAATAAATTCTCGAATCGTTCTACCCCTTGATACCCGAGCAATAAAGATCCCAACGAATGGAGACCAGGAAATCCACCATGCCCAATAGAAAATGGTCCAACCATTTATCCAAGAGCGATGTTCCTCATTTAGCGGAGCGATTCGAAAACTCATAGAAACAATATTTTGTATATATCCACCAATTGTATCGGTGAACATGTTTAATATAAGAATTGTAGGTCCTGCTATGAACATTAAAATAAATAATGCGATGGCTAAAACCATGTTTGTGTTACTTAAATATTTTATTCCTTTACCTAACCCCGACCACGCTGAAATCATAAAAAGAACTGTAACAGCTAGGATAATTTAAAATTGAACGGTAAAATTATTAGGTACTCCTAATAAAAGAGATAAACCACCATTAATCTGCGCTGCCCCGAACCCAAGAGTTGTTGCAACCCCTATTACTGTGGCAAAAACTGCAAGCACATCTACAACCGTCCCTAAAGACCCTTCCATGCTTTTCCCTAATACAGGTTTTAAAGTAGCTGAAATAAGTCCTGGTTCATCCTTGCGAAATTGAAAATAAGCTAGCGCCAGAGCCACTATAGCGTATATTGCCCAAGCATGGATCCCCCAATGGAAAAAAGTGTATCTCATTGCTTCTTTATGAGCAACTGCTGTAGCTCCCTCTGCTAATGGAGGATTTATATAGTGGGAAAGGGGTTCTGCCGCTCCCCAAAATACAAGACCGATTCCCATACCAGCACTAAACAACATGGCAAACCATGAACCTTTCGAAAACTCAGGCTTTTCATCTGGTTTACCCAATTTAATTGCTCCAACCGGGCTAAAAATAAGAAAAACACAAAAAATCACAATAATCGTTACCAATATTAGATAATACCATCCAAAGGCTGTTGTAAAAAATGCCTGTAGATTGCCCGCAGCCTTTTCAAAACTTTCTGGTGCTGAAACACCAAATATTACTGCCGCTAGGACAATTGCCACAGTAATCCAAAACACGTTTGATATTTTCTTCATCGAATGTTCCTTTCTTTATTCAATTTAAATTCAAAGAAAAATCCTATTAATCTCATATTCTACCTATGATACTTTTAGAATATTTTCTTTATGTCATCTTATTTGTAAGTCTGAACTTTGAAAATTCCTTCGTTTATTTAAACACCTTATAGCAGAAAAGTAATGTTAAAATACCCTTTCCATAGCCAACCAAAACATTTTAAGAAACATCTACATTCATCGACAAATAATGATCAACTTCTACAGTTTAACACAAACGAGGTGTTCTATCTGTTCTTATGATTTATTCATTGGTTAAAATATCTGAAACTGAAGTATCATGTCTCACTAATAAGGAACAGAAAAAGCCTAAATCCTCCATGAATTTAAGCTTCTTCGTATTTCATCTTATATTGATTAAACAGTCATTTTCCAGTTTGTTAAAGCCAACCAACGCTCTTTTTCTTTGAAATCAGGTACAATCTTTCCAACAAGGCGCCAGAAGGAGCGGTCGTGATTTAGGTGGACCATATGGCACATCTCGTGAACAACTACATAATCGATCACTTCACGAGGTGCCATAGCCAGCCTCCAATTAAAGGTTAATTGATGCTTACTATCACAGGTTCCCCATGTCGTTTTACTGTCCGTAATACGGATAGAACGCGGCTTGGTTTTAAAATAGCGTTGATAATAAGAAACACTTTGCTCCACTAATTGTTTACACTGTTGATAATAAAATCTTTTCAATACTACTTTATTTTTTTCAGCATCATGTTGCTGTACATAGATGAGCAACTTTCCATTATCAAAAACAACTGAATCTTGTGA
Source organism: Bacillus sp. AFS040349 (assembly GCF_002577655.1). Lineage (NCBI taxonomy): Bacteria > Bacillati > Bacillota > Bacilli > Caryophanales > Bacillaceae > Bacillus > Bacillus sp. AFS040349. Next base: position 57,666 of record NZ_NUMC01000065.1, read on the forward strand.
TAAACTTTTATTATCCTGTATAATCTCTATTGGATATGTTTCTCCTAGGTAAAGAAAACTCTCTCCATTTTGATAAACCTTATCTTGTGGTCCCTTCAACCGATCATGCATTTCTTTTACTTTATCTTGAATGAGATCCCATTTATCCTCTAATGCCTGAAACACCGTCTCATCAAGTGTTCTTTTAGGGGCAAGCACCTCAATATTTCCATAACGATCTATTGAAATTCCTACCGAAGCTCGGTTTTTATAACGAATTTCAAAATGTATCGTTCTACCTAAGTATGTATGTTTCATGATATCACCATCATTTTCTATACTTAAAGGCTAAGCCTTTCAAAAAGTTTCTGGCGAATTTATCTCCACATTCCTTATAATTTTTATGTCCTTCTTTTCGTAATAACGCTCCTAATTCTCCTTTTGTTACCATAATTCCAGCATGTTCGAATATATCAAGCATATCCTCTGTTGTTAATGACATGGCAATTTTTACTTTCTTTAAAAGTAAATTATTAACGTTCTCAATTTTAGTAGAGGACAACTCTGTTGGGTTTTGTCCTGGTTTAGGTTCCTGTCTTCCTCTCTTAGAGATAATTAGGCCATTAAGAAAAGAATCTAGCATACTGTTTGTACACTTTATTTGATCCTCATTTTCATTTTCATCTTCATCGTTAGACTTTGTCAAAACCTTTACCACTTCCGGTACTGATAATTCCACTCCACCAAGTTGAAACATCTCTGCCATTTCTTTATTTTTGATTTCCAATGCATACCTTAACCGTATTAAAATATCGTTATTATCCATTATATTAGCTCCTATAATATCTGTTATTTTAGTTACCCTTATTTATACCACATTAGGCTATTAGAATAAAAATCCTTACATTCATTATTTAGCCTAAATCAGGGAAATGGGTGGATTTGCTATCTAACCCCATCTCATTCGCTCATCAATATATAGAAGATTATTATCGTTAGTAGAGCTTCTATCAACTTGAAGTCCTATTGTTTTTCTACCATTCTATTATATTTTCTCAATTATTAATTCCCCTTTTCATTAAGGTCAGACTTCTATTATTTAAATAGAAACATATATTATTAATTGTCGCATCTCTACTATTTTCTTTTGAAAATCCCGTTAAAATAGGCTTGTTCAAAAAAAATTTGTATTCTAAGAATTTATTTCTTTCATTTTTTATAATATGTTATTATAATGATAATGTAAGAATTATTATAATTTAGTATAAATGATTAACTAATATTTAGTTTACAAAAAGGAGAGATTAGAAAAATGGAATCTTTTGATACAACAGGAACTGGAAAATGCCCGTTTCACGGTGGCGCGACTAGTCCTAAAACTAGTGGTACAACAAATCAAGACTGGTGGCCTAACCAGTTAAACTTAAATATTCTTCATCAGCATGACAAAAAATCTAACCCTATGGGAGAAGACTTTAATTATGCTGAAGAATTTAAAAAGCTAGACTATGAAGCTCTTAAAAAGGATCTTCATGACTTAATGACAGACAGCCAAGATTGGTGGCCTGCTGACTATGGTCACTATGGTCCAATGTTTATCCGTATGTCATGGCATGCTGCTGGTACATATCGTACTGGTGACGGTCGTGGCGGTGGTTCAACTGGTAATCAGCGTTTTGCTCCACTTAATAGCTGGGCTGACAACGCGAACGTTGATAAAGCACGTAGATTACTATGGCCTATTAAGCAAAAATATGGCAACAAGATCTCTTGGGCTGACTTATTGCTTCTAACAGGAAACGTTGCACTTGAATCAATGGGTCTAAAGCCTTTTGGATTCGGTGGCGGACGTGCAGACATTTGGCATCCAGAAGAAGACATCTACTGGGGTACTGAAACTGAAATGCTAGGAAATAACCGCTACTCTGAAGACCGCGAGCTTGAAAATCCGCTTGCTGCTGTTCAGATGGGACTTATTTACGTTAATCCAGAAGGTCCAGACGGTAAACCTGATCCACTAAAAAGTGCACACGACATTCGCGAAACATTCGGACGTATGGGAATGAATGATGAAGAAACTGTTGCACTTATTGCAGGTGGACATACATTCGGTAAAGCACACGGTGCAGGAGATGCAGCACATGTTGGTCCAGAACCAGAAGCAGCTCCAATTGAAGCACAAGGCTTAGGTTGGTTAAGCACACACGGAAGTGGAAAAGGTGGCGACACAATCACTAGTGGTCTTGAAGGCGCTTGGACAGCTAACCCAATACAATGGGATAATGGATACTTTGATTTATTATTCGGATATGAATGGTGGCTAACTAAGAGTCCAGCTGGAGCATACCAATGGATGGCTGTAGATCCTGACGAAAAAGATCTTGCACCAGATGCAGCTGATTCATCTAAGAAAGTTCCAACAGTTATGTTCACATCTGATTTAGCATTACGTCATGACCCAAGCTACGAGAAAATCGCACGTCGTTTCCACACAAACCCTGATGAGTTTGCTGATGCATTTGCTCGCGCATGGTTCAAACTTTTACACCGTGACATGGGTCCTAAATCAAGATATCTTGGTCCAGAGGTTCCAGCAGAAGATCTTATCTGGCAAGATCCTGTACCAACTGTTGATTATAAATTAACAGAAGATGAAGTAGAAAAAATCAAAGTACTCATCCTAGACTCAGGACTTACAATTAGCGAGTTAGTTACAACTGCTTGGGCTTCAGCAAGCACATTCCGTGGATCTGATAATCGTGGTGGCGCAAACGGTGCACGTATTCGCCTTGCTCCACAAAAGGATTGGGAAGTAAACCAACCTGAACAGCTTTCAAAAGTTCTTTCTGTACTAGAGGACATCCAAAGTCATCTTGAGAAAAAAGTTAGCCTAGCTGACTTAATTGTACTAGGTGGTACTGCGGCAGTAGAAAAAGCGGCAAAAGATGCAGGCTTTGATGTAACAGTTCCTTTCGCTCCAGGACGTGGCGATGCAACAGAAGAACAAACTGAAGTAGAGGGCTTTGACGTGTTAGAGCCTGTTGCTGACGGTTTCCGTAACTATCAAAAGAAAGAGTACAGTGTTAGTCCAGAAGAGCTTCTTGTAGATAGAGCTCAACTATTAGGTCTAACTGCACCAGAAATGACTGTTCTTATCGGTGGTATGCGCGCTCTAGGTACAAACTACGGCGGCACAAAGCATGGTGTATTCACTGATCGTGTAGGTACACTTACTAATGACTTCTTCGTAAACCTACTAGATATTGGATTAGAATGGAAGCCAGTAGACGGAGGCGTATACGAAGGCCGTGACCGCAACACTGGTGAAGTGGTACGAACAGCAACTAGAGTTGATCTAGTATTCGGTTCAAACTCAGTTCTACGTGCGATTTCAGAAGTTTACGCTCAAGAAGATAACAAAGAGAAATTTGTTAAAGACTTCGTTTCTGCTTGGGTTAAAGTAATGAATGCGGATCGTTTTGATCTTAAGTAAGTTAATTTCATAATTATCGCTTTTAAATCAAAAAACGAACATTTTTCTTCTTGGTTAACTTATTGTTAAATATTATTCGAACAAAATCACTTTTAAGTCGAATTTTATTACGTTCTTTGGTAACCAACTGTACATTATGAAATTGATTCAAGTAAACAATATTATTAAAATTGACTCTAGTTAATAAAATAAGCACTCGAAAACTCCTTTTCAATGGATTTTTGAGTGCTTTTTTATTTTAGATCAATGAGAATGAAACATTGATCATCATTTTTATAAATATCGTTTCCTTCAACTTGGAGTGTTTGCAATAGTTTTTCTTTCACTACAATTAAAGAATCTGATGCATGTTGATTTAATAATAAACTTAAACGATCATGTTCAAGAGGCTCTGAAACTCCATCCGTATATAGAAGGATCCTCGCTCCTGCTGTATATGAGAAAACAGAATTTGTAAATTTGTTATCTTTGAAAGTTCCAATAGGTGGCCCCTGTGTTTTCAGTTCTCTTTGTTTTCCTTTAGAATCAATGTATATTGCCGGAGGATGGCCAGCATTTATGTATTCAATAGTTTGTTTTTTTATATCGACGAAAATGTATATAGCTGTACAATAATGCCAAGCATCCTCATCATTTTCAAATAAACTGTGCATTTTATCATCTAATGCTTTCATGATTTGTTCTGGTGTTAATCCTTTTGAAATTAATTGTTGAAACAAAGTAACAAGTGACATCGTAATGAGAGATGATGAGATGCCATGTCCCATGACATCTAGCAATATTATTCCATATTGATGATCATTTATTTGATAAAATCCATATATGTCACCAGACAATTCATTAGAAGCTCGATAATAGGATTCAATTTGAAGATCCTTGTTATTTATGGCTTCTGTTAGGGTAGTCTCTTGTATCTTTTTTGCTAGCTTAAGCTCACTTTGGGTATCTGTTTTATATTTATTATTTTGCTTATTTATCTTTAATATTTCATTTTGTTTCTCTTCTAGGTTGTGTAAAACTTTCTTTAAATCAGCATTCATCTTCTCTTTTTCTACTAATCTTTCCTCAGCATTCCTCTTTGCTTCTAGTAATTGATTTTCGTATTCATTTCTTTTCTTGTTGGGCACAAAAATACATGAGATTATTCCATTTTCTTTGGAGGCATACATAAGTACCGGTATTTCTTCGCCAGTATGAGATAACAACTCTAAATACACTTCTTCAACTCGTTTATTTTGGGTAATAAGCGGGTAAAAAGTAAATTGGAAGAATGCTTGTGCAGGTTTCGAAAGGATGGAACGAATACTCTGTCCAATCAATTGTTTCATATCACAGTGAATTAATTGCAGCAATGTTTGATTAACTGACAAAATTTTAAAATTTGATGAAAGAGTCAAATAACCACCTGGCATATTATTTAAATTAGCTTCCATTATATAAAACCATCGGTATTCAAATGACTTTTGATTAGATGGGAAATTTCTTTTGGATGACTAATATGCGGGCAATGGCCTATAGCTGTTGAATAGCTAACTTCACATTCTGGAATCTTATCCTTCATGTAATTTGTAACTTCTTCGGGAACAAAAACATCATTTGCGCTTTGTATAATGTAAGTAGGTACTGAAACATTTGGTAGATACTCTCTGTAGTCTGTAAAAAAACAAACCTCAGCAAAGCGGTATGTAATATTAGGATGATTCTGACGGAAGCGGTCTTCTATCCCCATCTTCACTTCAGATTGATCTGAGCAATTCATAATGGTTTCAGAAATGGTTGTAGTCCATTCAACATAATTTCTCACTAACAGATTTAATAAAGAATCAATTTCCTCTTTATCAAACCCACCGTAATACTCCGGTACTTCATTTAAGAAGGAAGGAGATGGCCCAATCATTACCAATTTTGAAAATAACTCTGGCTGTTGAATAGATGCTAACATACCTATCATTCCACCAACTGAATGCCCTACAAAAATTGCATTGCCTATATCGATATCGTTGCATATAGCCAATAAATCTTCTACATAACCAAAAATAGAACTATACTTCTTAGGGTTATAAGCCAATAGATCTGAATTTCCAAATCCAACATAATCAAATAAAATCACCTGAAAATCATCTTCAAATGATTCAGACACAGTCTCCCAAACTTTTTGATCAAAGCCAAAACCTGGTGCAAATATCACCGGTTGCTTCCCTTTCCCTTTAACTGTAACATTGTTTCGAGTTAGAGTATTTGTTGTCATCATCAATATCTCCTTAATGTTGCATCGGTAATTTCATCATAACATACCATAGGGACAGGTTCATTGTCCCAAAAAGAAAACCGGAATTCTGTAATTAGACACCAATTATTAGTTTTAATCCATTCTGTTTAAAAGCATTAAAACGGCAAATCCTCATCTTTAAAAACATCATCCTTCATTGGCTTTTCTTCCTTTGTTAGTTTTCTATTCTCTTCATTATTGAGAGCAGGTTTGACTGTTAGAACCCTACCAAACTTTCCCTCATATAAATCGCGAATCCAAACTTTAACAGGTGTTTTCCATTTTTGATTAGGGGCAGGAATATTTTTAATTAAACTCTTTGGTGACATCCCCAGCTCCTTCGCCATTCTTATGTCAGCTTCATTAAGCCTACATTGTTTTTTAGCCTCTAGCCAAGCTATATCATTTTTCTTTTTTGCCATTTATATATCTTCCTTTTTACTATATCAGTTGGCTGTTATATCATAGTTCTTTTTTCATTGATTAATAATTAAAGTTCCACACCTAGACATATTACAAATTCTTTATTGATTTAACAACTACTTAACTTTATGGTCCTTTGTGTAGATGATCTTATATTTCAACTTCATTACACAAAAGAAAATTAAGTTAGATTAACACACAAACGGGTATAAGGTAGAAACAACCTTTGACAAAGGGGCGACAAAATATGATTGAAAACACCACTAAGAAACAAGATAATGAAGCGTTCCACGAACCATCAAGACAATACTTTAACCCAGCTCAAATTGTACATAATTTTAGTCAAAAGGGGCGTGACCACCTTAATCGGAAGACGAGCTCCCAATTTATATTATCCTTACAGGCTGGAGCATTTATGGCTTTTGGTGCTGCCTTTTCTATCTTGCTTTCAATGGGAATTGACATAAAGGGAGTATCTCATTTGATGGCTGGTATAGGATTTGCCACAGGGTATGCAATGGTATTTCTTTCAGGAGCGATTCTCTTTACTGAGGTCAATGTTTTATTACCAAGTTATTTATTCCAAAAACCTTCCCTTATGAGCTTAAAGATTATAAAGTTTTGGCTAGCGACTTACCTCGGTAATATCATAGGGGCATTATTTGTTGGAGCACTTATCGTTTTATCGAAATCACTCTCCCCTGAGTTCTTTCAAGATCTAAACTACTACATCAACCACAACAAAATGAGTTTTTTATCAGATGGAGCATGGGGATTTTTTGAGATTATGATTTCAGGTATCCTTGCCAATTGGTTAATTGGTATGGCTGCTTTTCTAACTACCGCTGCCCGAGATATTACCGGTAAAATTATCGGAACGCTACTTCCAGTCATCTTATTTGTTGCCGGAAATTTCCAACATAGCGCAGCAAACATGGGTTATTTTAGTATTGGAATTTTCAGTAATCACACATACGATTGGTATCAATTTTTTTATAACCTAATACCTGCAAGTATTGGAAACATTATTGGTGGAGCGATTATGGTCGCATTATTATTCTCATTTGCGTATAATGACGAGATTCAAAATAAGATTAAATAATAGTTCCTTTTATCGAAAAGAGACGAGAAGATTCCTAGGTTTCTTCCTTCCCTTTTTATACATATTTTCTCTTAATTGAAATATGTTTACCTAACAAAAACAAACTTCCTTTGAAACCAGAAACTTAACAGGAAAATGGTTGTTTCAGTAGGAGAAACAGGCTTTTCTCTTATTAATTTATTTACACAAAAAATGGAACAGTATTTATCTACTGTTCCATTTTTTGTGTTAGTTTTGCTATACACTCTACATGTCGGTACTTTTATTGATCTATCACTCAATCAAAATTTTTTAATCCAAAGTTATCGAGCAATGCACGCACTTCATCTGTTGACTTTGTATTCATTAATTGATTTCTTAGTTCACTTGCCCCTCGAAATCCTTTGACATAGATCTTAAAAAAGCGATGAAGAGCCGTGAACGGACGAAGCTCTAAACCTGAATATTTATCATGAAGATCCATATGCAATCTTAAGAGATCCAGCAATTCCTCACTACTATGTTCTCTCGGCTCTTTTTCAAAAGCAAAGGGATTATGGAATATACCTCGTCCAATCATAACGCCATCAATACCATATTCCTGAGCAAGCTTTAAACCAGTTTGATAGTCTGGGATATCCCCATTAATCGTCAAGAGTGTCTCTGGAGCCACCTCGTCACGAAGTTTCTTAATTTCCGGGATTAGTTCCCAATGAGCAGGCACTTTGCTCATTTCGTCTCTTGTACGCAGATGAATGGAAAGATTGGCAATATCTTGTTTCAAAATGTGTGCCAGCCACTCGCGCCATTCTTCTAATTCAGAAAATCCAAGCCTTGTCTTAACACTTACAGGCAATCCCCCTGCTTTTGCAGCTTGTATTAATTCTGCTGCAACATCTGGACGACGAATCAGGCCACTTCCCTTTCCATGTTGTGTCACATTAGGCACAGGACAACCCATATTGATATCGATTCCCTTAAACCCTAGTTCCGCCATACCAATACTCATTTGCCTGAAGTATTCAGGCTTGCCCCCCCATATATGGGCTACAATTGGTTGTTCATCCTCTGTAAAGGTCAGACGCCCACGAACACTTTTTTTCCCCTCTGGATGACAATAGCTCTCCGAATTTGTAAACTCTGTAAAAAACACATCCGGCCTTGCTGCTTCACTCACTACATGGCGAAAAACAACATCCGTCACTTCCTCCATTGGTGCTAGTATAAAAAATGGTCGTGGTAAATCACGCCAAAAATTTTCGGTCATGTTAAACTCAAATCCTCTCATTATGGGATATTAGATTAACCTCTTATCCCAAAATTAAAAAAGCAAATGGTTCTGCTCCTTTAACACTTATACCATGCTTGGGCACTTTTTATCAAATTGATTTGACTTGTTAATTTTTACTTCTTTATTATCTACTCTATCTATTAGTGATCTGCAGCTCCTATTAGATTAAGTATTGCTAAAAAAGACTGGAATGACATGGGGTTATCAGGGGAAAGGCCTCGATATTGTTAGAGTACTTTTAATTGAAATCGGGGTAGGGCTGACTTTTTTATTCTTACATTGAATTTTGCGTATGGTTTGGTACTGCCTTTCTATAGAAAAGCATTCACATTTCTCTTTTACGTATGCTTTTGTCTCTTTTTCCACTTAGAAACGATACACATATGGATATATTTAACATTTTCTATCCCTTTCGCGGTCAACTTTGCCTTTTTTTGGATCTTGTGTATTCATTTATACTGTCTACCTATATAAAAGCATTCACATTTCTCTTTTACGTATGCTTTTGTCTCTTTTTCACTTAGAAACGATACACACATGGATATATTTAACATTTCCAATCCCTTTCGCGGTCAACTTTACCTTTTTTTTGGATCTTGCGTATTCATTTATACTGTCTACCTATATAAAAGCATACAAATTCAACTTTCACTTTTTCATTCTACACTTTTCATCTCCAAAACTATTACCTAAAGAAGTAATACGTAGACTTCCCCGCCTTCCCCATCACAAGATGCTCTTTCAATATTTTTTGCATTCTAAGCCTAGTCATGCCGAGCCCGCACCAATCATTAGCAGCGGAAACGGTAATTTGTCTATTTGGAAAAAGTACCCTATATTCTACAATCGTCCGCATTATACCTGCATGTAGTCCCTCTTTTACCCCACACCTCTCACACATAAGTCCTCTACCATCTAAGCCAACCGAGAGTGACCCACATTTTAAGCATGAAACTCCCTTATTCAAAGATTCATATGTATATTCAGGGATGTGCATGCCATCGTAAGGAGAGATTTCAATATGCATCGAGGCTAATTTTTTCGCTAAATCTATCAATTGTCCGCTTGAATTCATAGAAACCGAACCTAATCGTTTTATAAAAGAGCTAATCTGTGTAGGTAAGATGAGTGGTAAATTTCTAGTTGCCTGATAAAGTGTGAAGTTGGGATTAACAAAAATAACACTAGCTTCTATGGGGAGATTAATACCTAAAGTTTGAATGAGTGGTCTAAGGAAGGATTCTGAGCGCTGAATTTGAGGGATAGGATTTTTTATCTCATTACCGGATGATAAATACCATCGATTACCTTCTATATAAAATTCTCCTTCATAATTCTTGATATCAAAAAGATAAATTTTGTGTGGAGAAATGAAAAGCGAATCAATTTGAAAAGTTGAGTTTCGCCATTCAAGGAGAAGATCATTAAGCTGAAGATAAGTGGAGACAGGAGATTGATTGATTAGTTCATCAAAAAGACACTCACCTTGGAAGCCTTTTTCATCAGCTTGGAATTTTTTTAATTCTCCATCAGTGAACGCCATTCGGTGCTTTAAGTAGTAACGTAATTGTAAGGTCGCGGGGATATTTCGTGGTTTTAGAATCAATTTATAGCATTCCTTTCTAAACTTAGTCTATTTTTAAACTGTGAAAGAGGTGTGAATACGATAAAGGTAGAGACAATGTGAGGTTGACTTTATAATTTCATTATTAGTTAATTTTGTCAATGCTCAATAATTTGTTAAAATTCGTTTAAGTTTGTTATTTTTTATAAAAGATAAAAAGACAACTCCCACACGGGTTCGTTGCCTTCTTTCATTATGAGTTGTGCCATGCATTCAATGGCTTGGATGGTGATGTACTAACCCAATATATTTTCTCTGTTAATATTAGAACAAAGATAATTGTTCCTGTTCTCCTAGTCTGACCATTGCTTCAGGGTCATTGTCTTTAAAGAACGCTGTTCGAATTTCTTTATTTTTGGTCATTATAAGTGTTTCTCCGCTTGCTGACTGCCTTAGGCGACAACTATAAATAACGGGAAAGTACTTACGAATAAACTTTCCTTCTGCATGAGCAGTTAAGGCAATTATTTGAAAACCTAATTGTTCGGCGATGAAAAATACCGGATCTAATACATGGTCACTTGATGCTTTTCCGAATGGATTATCGACAATAACTGTTCTGTGACGTTTTTGATTTCCTTGAAGTGGTACTCTTTTTTCAGCTAAGTAGTTTAGAATACCGAGGAACAGTGTCATATTTTTACTCCATTTTTCTCCTCCAGACCAAGCATTTGACTTTTCCCAGCTGGTTAGAGCACCGCTGACTTTACCATCATTACTTACTTTTCTACACTTTACACTTATGTCTTTTTCTTTCATTACATTTTTCAGTAACTGTTTTGTGTGTAACCACTTTTCGATTTGTTTGCGAATAAGTGATTCGTCCTCATTTCCCTCATCATCTTTATACTCATCTTTGTCAAGCTGTATGACCATCCAATCAATATGATGTCGAAGCGCTTCTTTCCCTTCCTGCTCATCCCAATCAGGTACAGAGAAGATATAAATGTCTTTCGTTTTGTCCTCTACCTTAACACGAGTCTGCCTTGGTATTAGCCTTAATTCATCAGCGATTGTTCGTAAGTAAAGATGAAGATGAGCTATGAATTGTTGTAATTGCTTGTCGTGCTCTCTCATATCTTCCTCAGCAATTTTCACAGTCCGATGAATGCGATCACTCATTTTTTCTTGCCATTCGATCACATCATCATACGTAATTTTGTGTTCAATTCCTGTGATACATGTATTTCTCAGTTTTATATCCATAATGTGATCATGACAATAGTTAATAAATTGTCTTTTTTCTTCGTTTCTCTTTTTTTCCAAGGAAAGCACTTTTTCTTGTACAGATGATATTTTTTGTACTAATTGATCAATGATTGCTAATCGCTTATAGGCATAATCTTGCTTGATTTGACCTTCTAAAAGATGTTCACGCACATTTTCATGTAGAAAAGCAAAACGCATATCTTGCTTCTCTAATTCAATCATTGCTTTATTTATCTCAGTCTCCAATGACTGATATCTTTTTTGCTCGTTAGCTAAAAACTGATACCTTTCCTGCAAACTTCCCCACTCTATATCAAGGTGATCCTTTACTTCCTTAAGTGACTCTTTAAAGATTACGATTTCCTTATATACCTGATCAAAATCACCTTTACGAAGATCGTATTCATTGCTTGCTTTTGTCCACTGCTCCCGAAGTCTATCCACAGTAGGTCTTATTGCCTTGATTCTTAAATCTAATTTCCTTATGGTATTGATAAGGCTTGGAATTTCATCATGGCCATGAGCTGGAAATTCGATTGTCTCCACTATCCCATATTGTTGTTCTAATTGCTTCATTTCTTCAGATAGGTCTTTAAGCTTGTCCTTAACTATATCTCGTTTTTCTTCTAATAGTACTCTTCCTTGTTGCTTACCTTCTAATTTACTTCGTAGCATTTTCCGTTCGCTAACTAAAAGCTCCAAACTCTTAGATGAATATTTTGGTTGCGCTGCAACTACTTCTTTGTAATACGTATCGCCTCTTAAATCATATAAAGGATTTTTGGTTACATTTAATTGCTCGTCTAATTCTTGCAGCATATCCTTCAAATTTGTAAGAAGTCTTTTCGATTTTTCTCGTTTTCTATTTTCCACATCAATTTCATCGCGAATTTTCACTAATTCTTTCGTTTGAAATTCATAATCTTTCTTTTTAGCAAGATAATCTCTTCCCGTTTTTAGCCTTGTCATTAACCCGTTATACAAACTAGTTGTTTCGGCTAAACGTGTACGATATTCACTCATTTCATTGTCTTTTTTATCGATTTGTGTAGTTATTTCATACAACACTCTTTTTTGCTTCGCTTCTTCCTCAGAAGCTACTTTGTACTGTTCTTTTAAGGAAGTGTAATGCTCGAATGGATACTTTTGTATAAATTCACGCACCTTCGCTAACACTGCTCTCCAGTTTTCGAGATCTAATTCTTTATTCGTCCGTTCGTCTTTTGATTCATTTGCTAGCTTTTGAACTTCTATTTTCCAGTTATTAAAATTCTCTATAGTTAGATTCTCTTTCCATATAGAAGGAAAAATATGTTGGTCACTAGAGTTCCACTCACCTCGAATTAACGTCCGAGCTTCTGCCTCCGTACAAATATAGACCGGATGCGACATTTCCCTATCAACAGAAAGTAACTTATCTCGTAACTTCATAACCTCTGCCTCTGTCACGATGAACGTGATTGCCCAATAGGGATAGTTATGATGATATTCCTCTACAGATCCTTCCAAAGAACGAGCAGCCTGCTGAACGAAATCAGTTCCTAGTTCTAGATAAGCAAACTGATTTCTCCATCTGTTTTTCCACAGCTCCAGCTTCGGATCCGCTGTAAACGATGTATTATTTTCATAATCATCTACGAATCTCGTTGCTTGTCTTTCCTTAAATAACAGCTCATCTTTTTCTCGTAATAGCTTTTCAACTTTTTCCTCTAGCTGACTTATGATTGTTTCTTCTTTCTCATAAAGAGAATAGTAGTGCTGCCATTGAGGCATTCGTATAACAAGCTCTGTTAAGATCTCGTTTTGTTGTTCTTCTATTCCTTTTATTTGTTGCGTGTACTTAGTTGCTTCCTCCCGAAATTTTTCATACTCTGTTTGAACATTTGGTATAGCTTTCTTAAGCTCATGTTTTGATTGTTCCAACCCTTTTATATGTTTATCATAAGTGACCATCGCCTGTTCATAACGTTGAAAATCACTTTCCCATTTAGGAAACTCATCCTCTACTCTTTCCTTAAGTGGATTAGATAATATCTCTTTAGAAATATCCTTCATATCATTTTCTAAATGGGTTTTCTTACTATCTAACTTGGTTTTATGTAATAGCTTTTGGTTTAAGTCTTCATTAAGGCTAACAAAAACCTTTTGCTCTCGTTCTATTTCTTCTTTCTTCCTATCTATTTGGAGCTTTACTTGGTTGATATTTGATTGAATCTTTTCTTCTTCATGAAGAAAAAAACCTTTTAAAAATGCAGTATTATCTTCTAATTGCTCCTCTAAATCGAGCGTTTCTTCATCTCTATCAAGGTGGTTCAGCTGTTCTGTGAAATGAGCGTGCAATTCTTCGTTTTTCCTTATTTCAACTTTAACCTTTGATACTTTTAATTGCGCAAGGCGAATTTCCTTTTCTTTATGGTCTTGTACTTGCATATCGAATTCATCTTGCTCTTCTTTATACTTTTCAAACGCTTCATCTCTTTTTTGCTCTAGTAGAGAAATTTCGTAGGATTTTTTCTTCCGCTCCCACTCATCCTTCTCAGCTTGCCAATCTTCTAAGCTAGTCTGTATTTTTGATAACGTCGCTTTTGTCTCTTCCTGCTCTTGCTGCGTATGAACGTACAGTGCTTTCACATTTACTTTTTGTTCTTCTAATTCTTTTTGTTCTTGATCTAATTGGTGAAAGCAAGAAACATAGCTTTCAATTCTCTTTTCTACTTGTTTGTTTTCTTCAATCACTCGTCTTAATCGTTTGTGTGCTTTAAAATGCTCACGTTGCTTCTCAAAGGTTTGGACAAAATCAACCGATCCTTTTCCAGCAATTGCTTCCTCAACTGTTGGAATAAGCAATTGATCTACTAGCTGTGAGGTCGTTTTACATCCATCAAAAAAACTCTCCACTCCACCTTCTGAGCTATTAATTACCGTGATCTTTTTCCATTCTGAAGCAATAATTTTAAATCGATCTTCTAAATGCTGATGATAGCTTTTTACTGTATCAAATGTGCTCGCCTTTAAGGGGTGTGATGACTTCATTGTTATATAATAATCATTCATCTCGTCACGACTTGCAGGTCGAACCTTTCCACCTATATTCGTTCGAACAAAGGGTAATTCTTCAATCCGATGCTTGTCGCCTTCTTCATACTCATATGTGTAACGATATGTTTTCACCCCTTCCTTTGCCATATATAAGGTGACGGCAGTAAGCCCATAACGCCTTGGTCGTTCATTAATAATCCATTCGATCGCTATATGAGCACTTGTTGATTCAAGAGAAAGCGTATCCTTCATTTTACGCTCTGCAAGTTCTACATTAGGGAGAATCGCTTGAATGGCTGTTTGAATAAAAACCGTCTTACCTCCGCCATTTTCAAGTAATATTGCTCCATTATGACTATCAAATACAAAAATATCATCATTATACCGTTTTACTCCACCTTCATATACAACATTGGTGAACCTAATCTTTGAAATAGAAGGCATTAGACCTCCTCCTTCTGCCTGTCTATTGAATAAATAAACTCCAAAATACCACGGTTATACTCTAACTCCATAAAGTATCGTTGCACAATTACTTTCGCTTTTTCTGTTAACTGTAATTCATCATTACCAATGTCTTGCACTAGTTCTTGTGCCACTAAAAATCTTTTCACCGTATTAAGAAAGCTAAGTCTACTAATCGTTTTCCCTGATTGTGCTTTTGCGGTTTCTTTTAAATCATCCATATCTGCCCATTTGCTAATAATCGCACTCCAGCTATATTCATATTCCTTTTCGAGCTCTTTTAATTCTTCTTCTTCAATCGCTTGTAACGTTTCTAGTCGTTCATTGACTTGCTCAAGCCAATCACTCATCGAAATAAAATCACGTGTTGGGTCTGTCGTTTGATAGCTATCATAAAATTCCCCCATCAGAATGATAATGGTCACATACATAAAATAAATGTCTGCATTGACAGTCTTTCCAGTAAAATATGTTTTTTTCAATGTATCGTTGGAAATATGAAAGGGAGAATTAAGGGCCATTGGGACAAAATAGAGCCGTTCCCCAACCGAGAAAATCGTACAATCTACTTCTTTGGCAAATTGATCAACGAGTCCTCTCACCTTATCTTCAGCTAAATAAAGCCTCAGCTCATCTCCCTCACTATACCCCTTTCGACTAATCTTCGAATAGATCTGAAAGGCCTTTATCACTTCATCTTGCCTATAATCCATTCTCTTCACCCACCTTTAATCGAAGTGTCATGTTTTGAATTGAAAACCGCTCCGTCACTGTTATAATCTCATGTAATTCTTCAACTTCTATATAAGAATACTGATATTTAACTAATTCTAAAACTTCTTCAAATAATAATTCATTTAGTTCTTCTGTTTTTTCATAGGTAATCGGTGATCGTTGATGCATAACATACCAAAATTGATAAAATATTCGTATTTTTAACCAGTCCGATTCCTTTTCTCTCATATGGTCTACCACTTCTTTTAGTGTGATGACATCTCTTCCGTCCATTACCTTTAATACGAGATTCATAATATCTCCAAATAATTTACGAACCTTTGCATTCTCCATTTCCTGTAATGCTTCATCTGAAAGATCATCAAAATTAGTGGTGCGCTCTACCCCGTCTTTCGTTTCAATTCTCTGTTCGGAAAAGATAACTAGAGGAGACCATGTTTCACTTTGTTCAATTGTCAAAAATGGTTCTATTAATCGTTTCGATGAAACTAAAGGTAAAGGCTTGCTTACGAGAGCAGCTGTAATTTCCTGCTTGAAGTTAAATGAGTCGATCCCTACATAATATAGAGCCTCTTGGGCTGCATGTAATGCAGTTGTTTTTAAATCTATACTTTCCTTCAATAGCATGGTATGTATATGGTGAACTTCACTAAGCTCTCGATCAATTTGTAAAATTAATTCATACGCTTTTCGATCCTTCTCAGAGTTCATGTCATATGCTAAGCGAGTCTTCGTTTCTTTGACAAATACATGTAATTCACTGAATTCTTCATTTTCTCTCGTTAATCGTGCATTAATGTCCTCAACCATCTGTTTATAGCGTTCATATGTTTCATCAGAAATGATATTTCGTTGAATTTCGTGTTTCACAACTGTCATTCGATTTCTTAACGATTCGACATCTATATGCATTTCATCAATCTGCCTTAACGCTCCTACAAATTCACCTTTTTCAAGTTGCTTCCTCAAAACTAACTGGTTGATGGATAGCTGAAATTCAGTAAAATACTCCTTCGTCGCAAACACTAATTCTAACCCTTGTTCATCTAATTTATAGTACTGGGTATTCATATGAACATCTGATCGATCTGCTTTCAAAATCGAGTATTGAACGGATTCATGTTCTCTTGTTTCCCAGTTATAAAATGTTTTTTCATTCCGCTTTCCACCAGGTGGACGAAAGGTTTCTACTATTGTTCTAGCCACTTTTTCATAACCTTCAAAGGATAGGGAATATTCCCCTTGATTTAACTGGTACAAATACTGCGCTAGATCTTGAATGCTCGTTTTTTTATTTCGTATTAACATATTTTCAAAGAAAAATAATAAAGATAATAGCCCATATCCGAAGTAATCAATCGGCTGGTTTTTCTCATCTTTCTCCCGTTTATTTTCTAACCGGAATAACGGGTCAAATAAGGCTAACCGCTGCATTCGTTCACGATAATTTTCCGTTATCCCTTTTAATTGGGTGTTCATAACGCATCCCTCCAAATAATGTGTAACTCTTCCTTCGCTAGGGATTCTTGGGGATAATAACCATTTTCCTGAAACATAGCTGCAATTTTCTCTTGTTCTTCTTTACCGAAATAATGTACAAAGTGATGAACAGCCACTTCATTTCGAGTTTGATTTTCTTTCCCTTTGTAGAAGGGCTTTCTAAGCATTGCTTCGTAAAAACCCTGGGCAAGCTTCACGTTATATTTTTCATAAAGGTGATAATAGATGCTAATCCCTTCATAATCTAAATCTCCAAAATAATAGATTTCATGCTGTTCTTCCTTATCAGTGAGACCAAGTTGTTTGGAGAGTTGATTTAAACCAGAAGCAATTTTCCATCCTGAACCGTATATCAGTGTAGTAAAGTTGGTAGTTGATAACGAATCTAGTAATCCGGAATAGGTAGCTTTATTTTCTACAATGAGGTGTTTATATGCTCTTTGATTCAATAGTAGTTTGTTTGGGTTTACCGCAAACATAAGAGGATCTGGGGAATTCATTATCTTCAACTTATCAAATAGATTTATTTTTTCTAAAATGGCTTTTCCGCCCTTTTCATCAATCCATTTTTCATCCTGCATTAATTCATAAGACCGTTCCGAACTATTCGTAAAAGTTGTAGGAAGACCATTCTTCTGTAAGTATTGATCAATCATCACAATCAATGGCTTTTCCTCCATCCATTTCTTTTTAGATGCAGAAAAATAAGCTCGTAGCTCTATGGTAGGATGCACTTTAAATTGCATCTCCTGAATCTCTTCAATAATTGGTTGCTTTACTCTTCCTTTTTGGATCCTAAAACTATTAGGCAAGCCCTTCCAATTGGTACCATGACTTTTTACAGATGTAATGAAACCTTCGTCTAATAATGTTTGAATTGTGGAAGCAAACTCTTCATAGGTATCAAGAGTGTTAGCAACACCTTCTAATTCACTAAGCGTTATCGTGGATTTTTTAGCCTGTTCAAGGATTGAGATTATTCGTGTTTTCATAATAACATCTCATCTTTCCTATCAATTTTCTTTATTAATTGAGAAATCTATTAATTTAGTATTTACTACTTAATGGTATTATATAACATCTAGAAATAAAACTATTTAGTATTTTGCATTAGTTAATGATATCATCCACTTCCTCATCTGATTTTACATGTCTTTACTTACACTTTTTCTCAATTTAGATAGAGTTACCCGGGGACATAAAAAAGGGCTTACCTCATATATAAAGGGTAGCCCTGCTTACTTTTCGCTTATTTTGTATTTTTATTACTCGAAGGAAATGTGAAAATTTTTTCTTTCTAAATTAATAACTAGTCGTTATAATTTCAACACCATTTGCGCCACACACTCAACATGCGTCGTATGCGGAAACATATCCACCGGCTGCACTTCAACCGTCTTATAGCCACCTAACTCCAACACCTGCAAATCCCTTGCAAGCGTTCCAGGATTACATGAAACATAAACAACCTTCTTCGGCTTCATATCCAAGATTGTCTTCAATAATGCTTCATCACAGCCCTTGCGCGGAGGGTCTACTACAATCACGTCTGCCTGATTACCCTGCTTGTACCATTCTGGAATAACAACCTCCGCTTCACCAACTGCAAACTCTGCATTAGCAATGCCATTCAGCTCTGCATTTCGCTTGGCATCCTCTATTGCTTCAGGTACAAATTCCACACCAAAAACATTCTTTGCTTTTTGGGCAAGAAACAATGAAATCGTCCCAATTCCGCAGTAAGCATCGATCACAGATTCTTCACCGGTTAATTCAGCGTATTCCAGCGCTTTTTCATATAGCACCTTTGTTTGCTCTGGGTTTACTTGATAAAAAGAGCGTGCAGATATTGCGAACTTTACGTCACCAATTTTATCGTAAATATACTCTTCTCCCCAAAGTACATTTGTTTCATCGCCAAAGATGACATTTGTTTTTTTGTTATTAATATTTTGCACAACAGACTTCACTTGTGGTAGTTGATTTGTTATTTCAGTGATAACCTCACTTTTATGTGGAAAGTCAGCCGTTCTTGTCACAAATACAACCATGATCTCGCTCGTGACTAGCCCATAACGAACCATAATATGACGAAGCCAGCCTTTGTGCTTTTCTTCGTTATAAGCACGAATGCCATATTTTTCACAAATGGTTTTCACCGCTTGAACAACATCATCGTTCTCAGCTTGCTGAATAAGGCATCTTTCCATATCAATGATGTCATGGCTTCTTTTTTGATAGAAGCCAGCGACTAGACCACCCTCACGTTCACCTACTGGAACCTGAGCTTTGTTTCGGTAATTCCAAGGATTCTCCATGCCTAGAGTCGGATGTACGGTTACTTTGTTTAAATCTAGTTTGCCTATTCTAGCAAGGACCTGCTCCACTTGTTTTCGTTTAAAATCAAGCTGTCCTTCATAGCTAAGATGCTGAAGCTGGCAGCCCCCACATTGAGAATAGATTGGGCAAGGCGCATCAATTCGGTTTTTACTTTGTTCATGGAGCTCAATTAGTCGTCCGAACGCGAAGCCTTTGTTTACTTTGATAACTTTTATTTTTGCTCGTTCATCCGGCAGTGCATTTTCAACAAAGATCGGAAAGCCTTCTACCTTTGCGACACCCGCACCTTCATGCGTTAAGTCCTCAAAGACCACATCGTAATATTCATTTTTCATAACAGGTGCTTGAATTTTTGCCATGTTGTTCTTCCTTTTCGTACAAATTATTTCATTCATTTTACCATAACAATTTCAATAAAAAAAACTTGGCTATTATGTTCTGCCAAGTTCCTATTCTTCCATTTGTCTTACTTTTTCAGCTGACATGATAACATCAATATGCTGATACATGTTAACGAATTCACCCGGTAGCATGCCACCGTATTCACCATCTAAATTCAACTGCATTTTATCTTTGTTTACTACCTTCACTCGATTTGCCTTTGTGTAGATAATATGTTCATCGTTTATATGATCGCCTCTTAGCGCTAGGCTTGCAATTCGGATGAACTCCGCTAGATTAGCCTTTTTCAAAATAAGAAGGTCAAACATCCCATCATCTAATTTTGAATCAGGTGCAAGCTTCTCAAAGCCACCAACTGAGTTTGTTAGTGAAACAAGAAATAACATGATTTCACCTTGAAAAAGCTTACCATCATACTCAATTTCTACCTCAGCAGGACGTATGGATGGCAACATTTCCATTCCTTTTAAATAATAAGCTAGCTGTCCTACCATTGTTTTCAGCTTACTCGGCACCTCGTACGTCAGCTCAGTAAGACGACCTCCACCTGCAATATTAATAAAATAGTGGTCATTAACCTTTCCGATATCAATCTTCTTCGGTTCACCTTCTAAGATCACATCTACCGCTGCAATGACATTATTTAATGGAATACCAATAGCCCTTGCAAAGTCATTTGTTGTTCCTACTGGAATAACAGCAAGCTGTGGGCGCTCTTCCAATTCAGCGATCCCATTCACAACCTCGTTGATTGTCCCATCTCCACCTGCTGCGACTATTAAGTCAAAGCCTCGCTCAGATGCTGCCTTTGCCGCTTGTATCGCGTCTCCTTCACCTGTTGTTGCATGACAAGAGGTTTCATAGCCAGCTTGTTCAAATTTTTGTAGCACCTCTGGCAAATGTTTTTTAAACAGCTCTCTCCCTGAGGTAGGGTTATAAATAATTCTTGCTCTTTTCATTCACACATCATCCTATTTTCAAAGAAATGTATCGATATTTATATAATTTATATTCATTATGATTATGTTCTGTTATCATTGTCTCCCATTTCTATGCTAACGAAACATGATAACCCAACTACCATTATCACCATGTTTTATATAAAAAGTAAAGTTTTTCATGCTAAATCATTGTAAAATTGTTACAATATAAAGCAATTAAAGCCGGAAAGAAGGGAAATCTATGGATGGATTAAATGATCAATATATACGTCGAATTCAACTAAAAAGAGAGGAAGTTCCTTCATTTAGAAAGTATCCATTTAACCTTCCTAGTGTGAAATCTCTTGATGAGTTAGAGCTTCATCCTCATGTTACTTTTTTAGTTGGAGAAAATGGAATGGGCAAATCTACTCTATTAGAAGCTATTGCCCTTGCAATTGGGTTTAATGCTGAAGGTGGTTCGCTTAACTTTAACTTTTCAACTTATGATTCTCACTCTGAACTAGATCACTACCTTAAACTAATTAAAGGGACTGTCAAACCTAAAGATAGCTTCTTCCTTCGTGCTGAAAGTTTTTATAACGTGGCTTCAAGTATAGAAGAAATGGATAGAGAAGGTGATGCTCCTCATGTTATTGATTCTTTTGGTGGTGTTTCGCTTCACGAGCAATCACATGGCGAATCTTTTTTTGCTACCTTTATGAATCGATTTCGCGGACAAGGCATTTATTTATTAGATGAACCAGAAGCGGCCCTTTCCCCATTGCGTCAGCTATCAATGATCACAAGAATTGATGAGCTCGTCAAAGATCAATCTCAATTTATTATTGCTACCCATTCACCGTTGATTATGGCCTACCCTTCAGCAAAGATTCTTGAATTAACCGAAGATGGAATCCATGAGACCACACTTGAAAACACAAATCATTATTCAATAATGAAGCAATTTTTTACAAATAAAGAAAGACTTCTTCACCACTTATTTCATGATGATCCCCATTAAAAGAGAGATCTACTTTGTTGCAGATCTCTCTTTTTTCTTATCTTTTTTGAATTTCTTCCATCAACAGCTTGTTTACCATTGGTGGGTTAGCTTGACCTTTAGTTGCTTTCATAATTTGACCAACTAAGAAACCAATCGCTTTTTGTTTACCGTTTTTGAAGTCATCAACAGATTGTGGATTTGCATCGATTGCTTCGTTTACAAATTTACGTAGAGTTTCATCATCAGAAATTTGTACTAAGCCTTTATCTTTTACAATCTGTTCCGGATCTCCACCGTTTTCAATTAGCTCCTTGAAAACCTGCTTCGCAATTTTTGAAGAAATTGTCCCATTTTCAATGAGTTTAATCATACCAGCTAAACCTTCTGGTGTAAGAGCTACATCGTTTAGTTCTTTTCCTTCAGCGTTCAGATAGGCAGAAACTTCACCCATAACCCAGTTTGAAGCTTGTTTTGCTTCAGCACCAACGGCCAATGTTGCTTCAAAGAAATCGGACATTTCTTTTGTCATCGTTAATACTTGCGCATCATATTCAGGTAACCCCAGCTCATCGATATAACGTTTACGACGTGCGTCTGGAAGCTCAGGAATGGAAACACGAATTCTTTCCTTCCACTCATCATCGATGTAAAGCTCAACAAGATCTGGTTCTGGGAAGTAACGGTAATCATCAGAACCTTCTTTTACACGCATTAAGATTGTTTTCTTTGTTGCTTCATCATAACGGCGTGTTTCCTGTTCAATCACACCACCTGAACGAAGAACCTTTTCTTGACGCTTTTCTTCATATTCTAATCCTTTTTGAACAAACGCAAAGGAGTTTAGGTTTTTAAGCTCCGTTTTTGTTCCGAATTCTTCCTGACCAACAGGACGAAGAGAAATGTTTGCATCACAACGAAGTGAGCCTTCCTCCATTTTACAATCAGAAACCTCCGTATACTGGATGATTGCTTTTAGCTTTTCTAAATAAGCATATGCTTCCTCTGGTGTACGGATATCTGGCTCAGATACGATCTCAATAAGTGGTGTTCCTTGACGGTTTAAGTCAACTAAAGAATAGCCATCATTTGAGTGAATCAATTTACCAGCATCTTCTTCCATATGAATACGAGTAATCCCGATACGTTTCGTTTCACCATTTACTTCAATATCAATCCAGCCGTTTTCACCGATCGGTTTATCAAATTGAGAGATTTGATAAGCTTTTGGGTTATCTGGATAAAAGTAATTTTTACGATCAAATTTTGTTTCAGTCGCAACCTCACAGTTTAATGCCATACAAGCCTTCATTGCGAAATCAACTACTTTTTTATTTAAAACAGGTAAAACACCAGGATACCCTAGCTCGACAACTGTTGTATTTGTATTTGGTTCTGCACCAAAGTGGTTAGGCGCACTTGAAAAGATTTTTGAATCTGTTTTTAACTCAACGTGAACTTCAAGTCCTATGACCGTTTCATATTCCATTATTTTCTCACCCCTTACAATTCAGGTTTTGCTTTATGATGATCTGTTGCTTGCTCGAACGCATGTGCAACGCGGTAAACTGTGCTTTCATCAAAATGCTTTCCGATAATTTGTAATCCTAGTGGTAATCCATTTGATAAGCCACATGGAACAGAGATTCCTGGCACACCTGCTAAGTTAACAGGAATAGTTAAAATATCGTTTGCATACATTGTCATCGGTTCTTTAACGTTTTCACCAATTTTAAACGCAGGTGTTGGAGTAGTAGGTCCAATAATTACATCATATTTTTCAAACACATCTTCAAAGTCTTTTTTAATTAATGTACGAACTTTTTGTGCCTTTTTATAATAAGCATCATAGTATCCAGAGCTTAATGCATATGTTCCAAGCATAATACGACGTTTTACTTCATTACCGAAGCCTTCTGCACGGCTTTGCTTGTATAATTCAATTAAGTTCTCTGCGTTATCTGAACGATGGCCATAACGAACACCATCAAAACGAGCTAAGTTGGCAGATGCTTCTGATGAAGATAATAAATAATAAGTTGCCAGTGCATATTTAGAATGTGGTAACGATACCTCTTCCCATGTTGCACCAAGTCCTTCTAATACTTTAAGAGCATCAAGTACAGATTGCTTTACTTCTTCGGTTACACCTTCGCCTAGGTATTCTTTCGGCACAGCGATTTTTAAGCCTTTTACATCACCTGTTAGAGAAGACAGAAAATCTGGTACTTCTACATTTGCTGATGTTGAGTCCATTTCATCAACTCCAGAAATGGCTTGTAAAAGAAATGCGTTGTCTTCAACAGAACGTGTTACAGGTCCAATTTGATCTAGTGATGACGCAAATGCTACCAAACCAAAACGAGACACACGTCCATATGTAGGTTTTAAGCCAACAACTCCACAAAATGCTGCAGGTTGACGAATGGAACCACCTGTATCAGATCCTAATGAGAACGGAACCTCTCCTGCTGCAACCGCCGCCGCAGAACCACCACTTGATCCCCCTGGAACAGTTTCAAGATTCCATGGATTACGTGTTGGCTTTATGCTAGAGTTTTCTGTTGAAGAGCCCATTGCAAACTCGTCCATATTTAATTTTCCAATTGTAACAGCCTCAGCATTTTGAAGATGCTTTACGACTGTTGCATCATAAATAGGATCAAAGTTTTCTAAGATTTTACTTGCACATGTTGTGCGTAGACCTTTCGTAACGATATTATCTTTTACACCGATCGGCATACCAAATAATAACCCGAATTCATTTCGGCTATCTAATGCTTCATCTAATTCTTTCGCATATGTACGTGCTTGATCTTCATTTAACGCAAGAAACGCACCAACTTTATCGTCAACTTCTTGAATTCGTTTATAAGATTCGTCAACTAAATCAGAAACAGTGATTTCTTTTTTATGTAAAAGTTCTTTTAATTCTGATATTTTGTGATCAAAAAGTGCCATGCTTGTCCCTCCCTTATTCTAAGATAGATGGTACACGAATATATCCATCTTCATGATCTGGCGCATTTTTAACAACTTCTTCATTGTCTAAACCTTTTTTCGGAACATCTTCTCTCATCACATTTTTCATGTCTAACACATGAGATGTTGGTTTCACATTTTCTGTATCTACTTCGTTTAACTGCTCAGCAAACGTAATAATGGCATCTAATTGCTTGGCAAAAAGCTCTGCATCATCTTCAGTAATGGCTAAACGAGCTAAATTTGCAACGTGCTTTACTTGATCTGTCGAAATTCTAGACATCTTTCCTCTCACCTCCACAAAATCGTACAATCACAATACTCTGATGATACCAAATGAACATATATTTAATCAACAATTGTAGAGAAAAGCAACCACAGTTGGGGCAAAGTTGTCTCCTCGTATTTTTATTTACCAATTTTCACGATTTATTTGCTGTTTCTTTAAATGTTTTATTTGACGTCTCTTAAGAGTTTATTTGCTGTTTTAGTACTTTTATTAGCCAAATTCCTAAATATAATAGTTTTTCGACAAAATCGCCACGTCACAAACAAACCGCTAGCACCATGCTAGCGGCTCCTCAATTATTCAATCTCAATCTTCTTCGGCTTCTTTTTATCTAGCTGAATCTTCAGCAAGCCATGTTTATAACTAGCCTTCATATTTCGTCTCAATACATAATGAGGCAATGATACACTTTGAACTCCACCGACGTTCCTGTCTTGATGGCTTTGTTCTTTTACTTCAATTACCACATCGTCACCCCGAATTTCTACATTAATATCTTCTTTCGGCACACCAGGTAATTCAGCAAGAATATTGAAGTGTTCAGATGTTTCCTTAACATCAACTGAAAAACCTGCTGTTGATGCTGTTTTACGAAACGCATCATCAATGGAATCTAAAAGTGTACGCTTTGGACGACTTTGAAAAAACTCATTGATCATCCTCATCGGATCATTATTCCTCATGGCACACCCCTCCTCAAATTATCATTACTATATCTTATGAAGCATTGAGGAATTTGCCCCTATTAAACAATAACAAAAAGTAGGAGCCTGACTGAGGCCCCTACTTTTTCATGAAATTTATGCTTTTGCTTGTTCGAACTCTTCTTCAATTTCTTTAGAAGGAGCTCCTGTCGCTAAGCTGACAACTAGGACAGCAATCCATGCTAAGATGAAACCTGGTACGATTTCATAAAGGCTAAATGAAATAGCCCCTGAAGTCGTTAATTGTTTCCATACTACAACTGTAACTGCTCCTACGATCATTCCAGCCAATGCTCCCCAACGATTCATTCGTTTCCAGAAAAGGGAGAGAATGATTACAGGACCAAATGCAGCGCCAAATCCTGCCCAAGCATAACTTACTAAATCTAATACAGAGCTGTCTGGATTTGAAGCTAGTAAAATAGCAATCAATGCAATAGCCGCAACTGAGATACGACCAACCCATACTAGTTCTTTTTCAGAAGCTTCTTTTCTTAAAATAGATTTATAGAAATCCTCTGCTACAGCACTTGATGATACTAATAGCTGTGAATCAATTGTACTCATAATAGCAGCTAAGATCGCAGCTAATAGAATACCAGATACCCAAGGATCAAATAGAACTTGTGTGAACATAATGAATACTTGCTCTCCATCCGCAATTGGAGCATCCGCAAAGTAAGCGATACCAGCGAATCCTGTGAAGATCGCTCCGAATAAAGCAAATACCATCCAAATTGTACCGATCATACGTGCTTTTGGTACATCTTTTTTAGAACGTAATGCCATAAAACGAGTTAAAATATGAGGCTGACCAAAGTATCCTAATCCCCATGCAAGTAAAGAAATAATCGCTAATGCTGACATACCCGAAAATGCATCAAGATAAATTGGATCAATTTCACCAACTGAGCTTACTGTTTCACCCCAGCCACCAAGCTTGTTAACCGCAACAATCGGTACAACAATTAATGCTAAGAACATTAAAATTCCTTGAATAAAATCAGTCCAACTTACCGCTAAGAAACCTCCAAGGAATGTGTAGGAAATGATAACAATTGCACCAATCCAAAGTGATTGTGTATAAGATAGGCCGAATGAAGCTTCAAACAACTTCGCTCCCCCAACCATACCTGAAGAAGTATAGAACGTAAAGAATAACAAAATAACTAATGCCGAGATAACACGTAATAGCTTAGAGCCATCTTTAAAACGATTTTCAAAGAAATCTGGAATTGTAATCGAGTCGTTAGCAACTTCTGTATACGTACGAAGACGTTTTGCAACGAATTGCCAGTTTAAATACGCACCAATTGCTAAACCTACTGCAATCCAAATTTGATTCATACCACCAGATGCATAAACCGCACCAGGTAAACCTAACAGTAACCAACTACTCATATCCGATGCACCGGCACTAAGTGCTGCAACACCAGGTCCAAGTCGTCTACCACCTAAAACATAATCTGAAAGATTACTAGTCATTCTGTATGCAGCGATCCCGATTCCTAACATACCTACTAAATAAATGATAAATGTTACTAAAACACCTGTTTCCACTAATTCCTCACTCCCTTTCTGTAAAGTTTGTAATGATTGATAGTGCCACTAATGCTAACATTGGGACAAATAACCAAAACCACGTTGCTCCAGATAATGCATGTTCCATGAATGCTTCACCTCCTAAATGAGCTATCACCAAATCCTTATGCAGGCTTATGCAATTTCATGATGAATGAATAAAAAGAGTTTAATAGGACAACTACAGGCAAAACTCGTATAATATGTTAACATAGTTTGACAAACCGAACAAATTTTCCGATTGGGACAAAAATGGGAAATGAATAAATATTCATAAAAACGCATTAAATAGGCAGAATATCCTACTATAGATTATATCTATTCATAAAAATTTATAAAATTAAGTTCGCAAAAGTCGAGGTTTTGCACATGATTTTTGATGAGAATTGTCTATCTCGTTCCTAATTTATTTAGATTTATAGGTGGATTTTTTTCACTTTTTCCTTTTTTATTGAATGGGGTTTTTTTGAATTTCTGGAGGAAACTCTCCATTCATGATAAAATTGGACAAGGATAATTTCCGTCAGGAGTGATATCGTTGAAAAAATTTTTAATTGGCTTTGGTGGGTTATTAATCCTGCTTGGAGCAGGCGGTATAATAAATCATGTATCCATGGCATTTAAAGCTGTAGAGGAAGAAAGAGAGATGTACGGCGGCTCTGTTCAATTTATGCTGTTACAATTGATTGGATCTCTTGGACCATATTTAACTTGTTTAGTAGGCGGTGGATTAATTATTGCCCTCGCTGCGTTTATTATGGAGTACCAAAAGCGTAGTGAGCTTACCTCCGAACTTATTAAAGCTCTTTCAACACAAAGACAAGCCCCTATTGAAGAAACCAGATCGAACAACAAGCAAATAAAGCCACAGTTGAATGAGGAAATAAATGAGGCTGTTGAATATGAACCCTATACTCAACAGGAGAACGGTGAAGAACGCCTTTATTGGAATGGGTAAAAATATAGACAATTAAAAGGGGCGTCCAGAGAAATGGACAGCCCCTTTGTCTTTTATAGCATTTCGGATGTTGTTTTTGCTTGCATATGAAGAAGTAAATAATCTGGTCCACCTGCTTTAGAATCTGTTCCAGACATATTAAATCCACCAAACGGTTGATAACCAACAATAGCACCTGTACAACCACGGTTAAAATAAAGGTTTCCAACATGGAAATCTTCTCTTGCCTTTTCAATATGCTCCCGATTATTTGTTAACACTGCACCTGTTAAACCATAGTCAGTATTGTTAGCAATTTCAAGAGCATGGTCAAAATCCTTAGCCTTACAGAATGCAACAACAGGGCCAAAGATTTCTTCCTTCATAAGGCGTGCATTTTCATCTACGTCGGCAAACACGGTCGGCTCAATGAAGTAGCCTTTTGAATCATCCCCTTTTCCTCCTGCTACTAGACGCCCTTCTTCTTTTCCAATCTCAATATAACTCATAATCTTATCGTAGGCTGCTTGATCAATAACAGGTCCCATATTTACAGAACGATCTTTTGTTTCTCCGACTGAAAGATTTTTAGTAAGTTCAATTACTCTGTCTAACACGGGTTGGTATACATCTTCGAGAATGACAGCACGAGAACAAGCAGAACATTTTTGTCCAGAGAAGCCAAAGGCAGATGCCACAATGGATTGTGCAGCCAATTCTAAATCAGCTGACTGGTCTACAACGATCGTATCTTTACCACCCATTTCTGCAATCACACGCTTGAGCCATTTTTGCCCTTCATGTACTTTGGCCGCTCGTTCATAAATTCTCACACCTACATCTCTAGAGCCTGTAAAGCTAATAAATCTAGTACGAGGGTGATCAACTAAATAGTCACCAACTTCCGAACCACTTCCAGGTACATAATTAACAACACCAGCAGGTAAGCCAGCTTCCTCTAAAACCTCAATAAACTTTGCCGCAACAACAGGAGTTGCACTTGCAGGCTTCAACAATACCGTGTTACCAGACACAAGAGCTGCGGCTGTCATTCCTGCCATAATAGCAAAGGCAAAATTCCATGGAGAAATCACAATACCAACACCAAGTGGTATGTAATTAAATCGGTTGTATTCAATTGGGCGACTTTCTACAGAAATACCATCTTTTAAATCTAGCATTTGCCGTCCGTAATATTCCATGAAATCAATGGCTTCCGCTGTATCAGCATCAGCTTCATTCCAAGGTTTCCCTACTTCTTTTATTAATAATGCGGAAAACTCATGCTTACGTCTGCGAACAATAGCTGCTGCACGGAATAAAATGTCCGCTCTCATTTCAGGCTTTGTTTTACGCCATGTGTTAAATGTTTGATCAGCAATTTGCATCGCTTGCTCCGCATGTTCTTTCGTTGCCTTTGAGACGGTACCTACCACTTCCTGCTTATTTGCCGGATTTACTGAAACAATTTTATCTTTTGTTGAATAGCGCTTTCCACCAATCACTAAATCATAATCATTATTTAAATAAGATTTAACAACATGAAAGCCGTCCTCTAGTGCCTGTTTATTTTCTTCTACAGAAAAATCAGTAAACGGTTCGTGCTTGTAAGGTACTACCATATTCCTTCGCCTCCTAAGAGAAAATAACCTGAAAGTTATCGGACCAAAAAAGAATAGTTAAAAACATTTCCATGCCTTTAACCATTCATGCTTCATTCGTATGCAGCCATATATATAGAAATGATAAATACATCAAATCTATTTTCAAGCATAAAAAAACAAGCTAAGAGCACATCTTAGCTTGTTTTTTTATTTATATATATGAACTGTTGGAGTTTCTTGATTTGGTTCTTTTAGAACAAGAGCTTCTTGATCAGAGTTGGACATGATATTCACTTCAAGCGAAATGTAATCTGGGAAGTAATCCATTACCTTTCCTGTAACAAATTGGGTAAAAGCAACAACCTCAGCTTTTCCATAGAATTGCATTGGAATTTCAATATCCAAGTAGTTTAATTCACCATTTTTATAAAATGCTTTTCCGATCACCCCGGTGTAATTAGGGAAAAACTCTTCAATATCCTGCTTAAATCGGTTAAACATTTGTGCATCATCACGATAAACGCTTGTTGCTTCTGTTGATGGGAAAAAGTAATATTCTTCATCAATTTCTTCCCATTTACTTAAAGAATTGCTACCTTGTTTTACTACGTTTTTAGCAATAAAGTTACCGGGTACAATCGAGGATTTTTCTTCTTGCTCATATAAAGCAATTACAATTGGAACATTTTCTAATCCTTTTGTTTTTCTTACTCGATTAATAACTTCCTGTGCTATTTCGTTCCCTTTAGATAGTATTTCTTCTCTACTAATTTTATGCTCTCTAGCATATCCATCTTCTTGTTTAAAATAGTAAACAGAATTCATTGCTAACCCGATCACAACGCCGCCCAATTCCACTGTATCGTCTTTACGAATTAAGTAGTTATGCTCAAGCATGTGAGCTAAGTAAATTGGATTTTCTTTATTTTTTTGTTCCAGGTTGTCAGTACCCTCAGGAAGTGCTGGATTTAGGCCAAGCTCTATATATTCCTTATCATCTTCTTTGGCTTCGGCCTGGGTCTCTTCTAATTTTTTTCCTGTTAACTTTCTTTTTAACCAGCTGTTAATTACATCACCTTTTAAGTACTGTCCCTCTTGATATAAGTACTCCTTTTCAGTTGGGAATGTATCTTGCGCCACTCTCATTAATCCTGTTTCAAATTCATCAATATCCAGGCGTGTGTTTAACTGCTGTGAAACAAGTCCTCTCGCTTCCCCTGGTTTGAAAGGTAAGATCATTCTGTAGTAACTATCTGAAATATTATATTTAGGGATGATCGCTGTTTCCTTTGATTCATCCTCCGTTTCCTGCACGATTTCCTCTTGCTCTCCAAAATTAGGTGCACAGGCAGTTAATAGAAACACGCTTGTTAACACCATGAATAGTTTCTTTTTCAATTTAAGTCCACACCTCTTATTTTATACATTTCGCTAGGACTGTTTGTTATGATGACTGACCCTCGTTATCTAATTCTTCTACTAGTCTGTTTTCATCCCATACTTCAATCTTTAAGTCTTCCGCTTTCTTAAGCTTGCTTCCTGCTGCCTCACCTGCAATAACAAGATCTGTGCTTTTACTAACACTTCCTGTGACTTTCCCACCTAAGGCTTCAATTCTTTCTTTTGCTTCATTCCTTGATAATTGCTCTAGCTTTCCTGTTAGAACAATTGTTTTTCCAGCAAAATAAGAGTCACTATCCTCAGGCTTAACTAGCTTCGTCCCTTTATAGGCTGTATTAACACCTAGTGACTGAAGCTCACTAATAAGATGCTCCACATCAGGATTTTGGAAGTAAGTTGTAATAGCATCCGCCATTTTTTCACCAATTTCATTTATGGCAATTAGCTCTTCCAAAGTTGTTTGTTGAAGATTTTCAATCGTCTCATATTGTTGTGCTAAAGTTTTCGCTGCTTTCGCTCCAACATGGCGAATCCCCAACCCAAAAAGCAGTCGCTCAAGGGAATTTCCCTTTGATTGTTCAATCGCATTTAATAGGTTATCTGTTGATTTTTCACCCATTCTTTCAAGTTGAAGCAATTGTTCTCTTGTTAGTCGGTATAAATCAGCAACATCTTTAATTAATCCCTCTTGAAACAATTGAGCAACAACACGTTCTCCAAGGCCATCAATATTCATCGCATTTCTTGAAACAAAGTGAATTAACCCCTCTTGGATTTGAGCTGGACATTGAGGGTTTATGCAACGTAGTGCAACTTCTCCTTCGATTCGAACAAGCTCACTCTCACAGGCAGGGCAATTCGTCGGCATAGTAAAAGTCTGTTCTTCTCCGGTACGTTGTTCTACTAACACATTAACAACCTCAGGAATAATGTCACCAGCTTTTTTCACAACAACTGTATCACCAATTTTAATATCTTTTTCCCTAATCAAATCCTCGTTATGAAGAGAAGCACGTTGAACAGTTGTCCCCGCTACTCGAACTGGCTCTAAAATAGCCGTTGGTGTGATCACACCTGTTCTTCCTACACTTAATTCAATATTTAACAGCTTCGTTGTTACTTCTTCTGCAGGAAACTTATAGGCAACAGCCCACCGAGGACTTTTTGCTGTAAATCCTAATTCATCTTGTTGAGCGAGAGAATCCACCTTTATTACGATTCCATCAATATCATAGGGTAGAGAGGCTCTTTTTTCTTGAAGGTTTTCAATTAGAGAGATGACTTCGTCAATGCTATCACATTTTCTTCGCTCTTTATTTGTTTTAAAACCTTCTTTTTCTAAAAAGTCTAACGCTTCGCTATGTCTATCAATACCTGTTCCACCTAAATCCGCAATGCTGTAAACAAAAATGTCCAAATTTCTTTTTGCAGCAATTTTAGGGTCGAGCTGCCTTATAGACCCAGCAGCTGCATTCCTTGGATTGGCAAACGGCTCTTCTTCAAGCTGTAAACGGAGCTCATTTAATTTCTCAAAGGAGGACTTAGGCATAAATACTTCTCCTCGAGCCTCAAGAGAAACATTTGTTTTAAGTTTTAGTGGAATAGAACGAACCGTTTTTAAGTTTTCCGTTATATCCTCACCAGTTGTCCCATCTCCACGCGTTGCTCCTTGAACGAACAACCCATTTTCGTAGCGTAGAGAAACAGCCAAGCCATCAATTTTTAATTCAACAACATATTGAACATCATCACCAACTGCTTGTCTTACTCGTCGGTCAAAATCACGTAAGTCTTGGTCATTGAAGGCATTTCCAAGGCTAAGCATTGGTGTTCTGTGCACAACCTTTTGAAAAGAGTCAAGAACACCACCGCCTACCCTTTGTGTAGGTGAATCTGGTGTTTTCAGTTCTGGATAATCTGCCTCAAGCTTTGAAAGTTCCTGGATAAGCCGATCATATTCTGCATCCGAAACGCTTGGTTGATCAAGTATATAATATTCATAATTATACGTGTTTAATAACTCATGAAGAGCATGAGCCCTCTCTTGTGCTGATTGTTTATCCATTAAGATATCCAATCCTTTCTACCGAAAATTGGTTTGTAAATTACTACGTCTATTTTTAAACCCGATTAATAGGTGCAAATGCAGCTAATAGTCGTTTTATTCCGACTGGGCTTGGAAAAGCGATATCTAATTCCTTTCCTTCTCCGGAGCCTTTTACACTCACGACTGTACCAATTCCCCATTTTTTATGTTCAGCTTTATCACCAACAGCCCAAGAAAAAGCTTCTCCCCCTGTTGATGAAGGTGTGACTACAGGTCTAGATACAGGTGGTCGCTTTTCTTGACGTTCTTGACGACGTGCTGCGTTGAAGGATGAAACAGATTTCTTTGCTTGTTCGTTCAGATTTTCAATTAATTCACTTGGAATTTCTCTAATAAAGCGAGATTCTGGATTCATATTCGTCTTACCAAATAACGTACGCATTTGAGCATTCGAAAGGAAAAGTTCCTGCTCTGCTCTCGTAATTCCTACATAGGCAAGACGGCGCTCCTCCTCCATCTCATCTTCTTCCATTAAGGAACGACTATGAGGGAAGACACCTTCTTCAAGTCCGATTAAAAAGACAACAGGGAATTCAAGACCTTTTGCAGAGTGAAGCGTCATTAATACAAGTGCATCACTTTGCTCCTGCTCTTCTTCATCTAGTTTATCAATGTCTGAAACAAGTGCTAAATCAGTTAAAAAGGCAACAAGACTCTTATCATCATTTTGTTTTTCAAAGGTTTGAGTAACAGATAAGAACTCATCGATATTTTCTAAGCGACTTTGTGCCTCTAACGTTTTTTCCTGTTTAAGCATTTCTCTATATCCGCTCTTCTCAATAATTTCTTCAGCAAGCTCTGTTACCGACAGATAATCCTGCATATTCCCTAGATTTCGTATCAATTCACGGAAATCTGTAAGAGCATTGATTACTCTTGCGCTCACACCAATTTGCTCAATTTCCTCTAAAGCCCGAAAGATTGATAAGTCATTGTCTATTGCATAATTTGCGATTTTATCAAAGGAAGTTGAACCAACACCACGTTTTGGCACATTTATAACACGAGCTAAGCTAATATCATCATCTGGATTAGCAATTAATCGAAGGTAAGCAAGTAAATCTTTAATCTCTTTACGATCGTAGAACTTAATACCTCCAACAATTGTATAATTCAAGTTCGACTTCAGCAAAACTTCCTCAATAATACGAGATTGAGCATTTGTACGATATAAAATCGCAATGTCAGAAAGCTTTCTTTGACCTGAATCAACTAACTGCTTAATCTTTCCGGCAACAAACTGCCCTTCGGCTGATTCACTGTCAGCACGATAATAGGTGATTTTGGAGCCCGGCTGATTCTCTGTCCATAGATTTTTAGCTTTACGGTTAGAATTTTGTTTAATCACTTCATTCGCCGCTTGTAAAATTAACTGTGTAGAACGATAGTTTTGTTCCAGTAAAATCACATTTGCTTGAGGATAATCTTTTTCAAATGAAAGAATGTTAGCAATGTCAGCACCACGCCAGCGATAAATCGATTGATCCGAGTCACCAACAACACATAAATTTTGAAAACGAGCAGCTAATAGTTTTACAAGCATATATTGGGCTCTATTCGTATCTTGATATTCATCAACATGAATATATTGAAACTTTCGTTGATACGATTCCAGTACTTCTGGTACACGTTGAAATAATTGAATAGTGGTCATAATGAGGTCATCAAAATCTAGTGACTGGTTTTTACGTAGCTTCTTTTGATAATCTTTATAAATATCACTAACAATTTGTTCATAATGACTTCCCGCTTGTTTTTCAAATTCCTCAGGTGTAATCAGTTCATTTTTGGCACTACTAATGGACCCTAGTAAGCTTCTAGGATCATGTTTTTTCGGATCAAGGTTTTTCTCTTTTAGGATGGTTTTAATAACCGACAATTGATCTGTCGTATCAAGAATAGAAAAGTTACGATTAATTCCCATTCTGTCACTATCTCGACGTAAAATTCTTACACACATGGAGTGAAACGTTGAAATCCAGATTTCATCTCCGCCAGAACCAAGAATTCCTTGAATTCTCTCTCTCATTTCTCTTGCTGCTTTATTTGTAAACGTGATCGCTAGTATATTCCACGGAGCTATTTGCTTTTCTGTCATTAAATAAGCAATTCGATGAGTTAGAACTCTTGTTTTTCCACTCCCGGCTCCAGCCATAATCAATAAAGGACCATCTGTTGTTTTTACCGCTTGTTGTTGCCTATCATTCAAACCTTCAAGTAACTGATTTGATAAAAATTGCAACCAATCCACCACCCTTTTCTGAAACATATGTTCTATTTTATCGTCATCTCTATCATCATTCAATAATGCTGACGGAGAAATTTATTTTGCTTCTTTCACTGCATCAACCGTTTTTAGTGCTGACTTTAAGTCATCATAGATCACATTCCCTACGACTACTACATCAGCATATTTAGCAAAGTTTTTAGCTTCTTCTGGTGAGGTAATTCCTCCACCATAAAATAGTTTTGTATTGGTAAGTACCTTTTTCGTTGCTTCAACAACAGCAAGGTCCCCTAACATCCCACTGTATTCCAGGTAAAAGATTGGAAGATGAAACAGATTTTCCGCTACACGGGCATAAGCTTTTACATCTTCAATCGAAAGCTCGGTATTAGCATCTGTTAAAGCTGCAGCCTTACAGTCTTGATTTAGGATGCAATATCCTTCTACAATAATTTCATCCCAGTTCATGACATCTCCATATTCCTTCACAGCTTCTTGATGAAGGTCCATCATCCATTTCGTTTTACGACTATTTAAGACTGTTGGAATAAAATATAGATCAAAACCAGGAATAATAGATTCGGTTGTGGAAACCTCCAACACACAAGGAATAAGATAACGGCGAACCCGGGACATTAGGTTTAACACATTATCTTCTGTTATATTATCACTTCCACCAACTAAAATCGCATCTGTTCCAGACTCACATATTTTTTCTAAATCTTCATCACTTATATCTTTATCAGGATCGAGTTTAAAAACATGTTTCCACTCGGTAATATCATACATTACTGGACTCCTCCATTCAAAAACATCCATTTCCCTATTATAACAAATTACATGAAGGCAAAAAACTTAAAAGGGGAGGAAGATACTTGAAGATTAGAAAACTTAGGCTTTCACCAAGTCAAATGGCGAAAGCCTTAATTCCCCTTATTTTTTAGTAAAAAATAAAAGCACCGTTATAATCGGTGCTTTCACTTTATTCTTCTTCTATTTCCTTTTCTCCATGAACACGTTCCAGAGCCATTGTGTAAGCATCATTTCCATAATTTAAGCAACGTTTAACGCGGGAAATCGTTGCTGTACTTGCTCCAGTCTCTGTTTCAATTTTATGATACGTATATCCATCACGCAGCATTCTAGCTACTTCAAGTCGTTGTGCAAGTGATTGGATTTCGTTTACAGTACATAAATCATCAAAGAAACGATAACATTCCTCTAAATCTTTTAATGACAAAATAGATTGAAAAAGTTGATCTAATTCTTTTCCACGAAGCTTTTCTATTTGCATAATCTATTCATTCTCCTTTTACTATTACGATTGAATTAGAAATTGATCCAAAGATGGGACGACATTTACCCAAGTTCTTCCCGGCACCAGCTTTACAATTTCCCCATCTTTTACCGGTAAAATTCGGCCATCATGATTCTCCCATTCTACCTCCTGCATCATACCCTTTTGCAGTAATAGAGCTTTTCCTCCTGATGTTATGTCGATTGTACGCCTGCCTTCTTTATCAATCACCTTATGTTCCATTTGAACAACAAAGATATTTGTTAGTTCTAGAGAATCTCCACTTTCTAAGTCAACCGTTTCTTCATTTCCACTATATCTTTTATAGGTTTGTTCAGTTTGATTATACTCGTATGTGCTTTGCCATGTTTCAGATTTGTCATATTTTATAACAAATTTGTTTACCTGCTCTCCCTTTATCTCCTTCATTTCTTCCTCAGTAAGAAAATTGAATGGGATCACATCTTCCGTCATCGTATATTGTTTTAACTCTGCACCTTGTAAGATATTGTCCTTTGAGATATATGAATTATGAGGCGCGTTACGATGATCTGCCCTCCAAAAAAGAGTGCCATCGTGTAACATGCCGTTTATATGATCAACCTCATTACTTACAAGCCTCTCTTTTGCCGAAGGACTCCATCCATGGCTAATATATAGGGCATGAAATCCTTTGCTTATATCAATATAATAATCCCTAGCACTTCTAACCGGTCCTATTATATCAGGTACTTCACTTTGAAATACAGCTAAAAACCTTGTAATATTCCCTTCTGCAAGTACTTCATATACAACATCTGCTTTCGTTAATCCTGATTGTGGTCTCGCTTTAGGATGATTATTAATCATCACAGCAACTGGACGTTGTGAAATATTCTGCTCTTCTGTTGCTATTCCGGTTAGAGGATAGATAACGCTTTCTTCAACTTCAACCTCTGCAACGACTGGTTCATCTTCTTGCTGAACAACATCATCTTTTTTAACAATGCTTTCGGCTTGGTCCTCGTTATGATTACATGCGCTTAAGAAAACAAGTAATGATACGATAACCAATGAATACTTACCCTTAATCAAACTAACACAACCTTATCTTATTATTACACTTTTATATTTTAACGCATTATAGATGGAAAGAGTACCGTTTTTTTCATCACATCAAAAATCCCTCTTGGTGTAATTCGTATATATGGTAAATGAGTAGATGACAGAAATAGCAATGAATGAATAGGATCATCAAAACTGTATCCTCTTTCTTGTAATAAAGAGGTCAATTTTGCTTGCTTATCAATAACATGTGTAAGCTCTTCATTTGAAGCTCCCCCATTTAATTGAAGAGGCATTTCAAAAATCACTTCATTGTTTTCTGTTAGGACAATACCTCCACCAATTTCCTTCATTCTTTCAAAAGCAGCAAGCATTTCTGTTTTTCGTTTTCCAATGATAATAATATCTCCAGTTGTTGAATAGGAGCTTGCAAAGCCTTGAACATGGTTGGCAAAGCCCTTTATCACCGTATTAATTCGCCACTCACCATTACGGTCAATTAAAGCTAAAAAGCTTTCATCATGTTTTTCGGACAAATCATTTGCTGAACTATCAATTGTAACAGAGTATGGTTCCATGATGACCGCATTTCGCATTTTCATACCTAGTGGCATAGAAAATTGTAGATCGTCCATTGTTAAATCCCATTTAAAATCAACCGGTTCAAGACCATATTGATTCCAATCTACCTCATGTTCTTCTTGTTGAGGTATTCCATCTTTTAATATCCATCTACCCTTTGTCATAACCGATATAGGATCAGGGCAATCAATTGAATCAAGAATATTAAGCGTTGCCACCCTTCCTGGAGCAATAACCCCGATTCTGTCTTCTATTTGATAATATTTTGCAACATTATAGGCCGCCATATTATAAGCATCAATTGCAGGAACATTGCTATCTAGTGCGATTTCTATACAACGATTAATCATCCCCTTTTCATAAAAATCAGGGTTCGCTCCATCTGTTGTGTAGTATAAATGATCGTAAGTTGTAAGACCCTCATCCTGAACCTCTTTTATCAACTTACTTAAGTCTGGTCTTATAGATGATTGCCTTAATGCTGCTGTGTATCCCATTTTTAACCGGTTCATTACATCCTTTCCGGTCATTGATTCATGATCACTATCAACACCAAATAATTTCATCTTTGTTAATGTATTTTCCGAGGCACCAGGAAAATGACCTTCCAGCCTTTTCCCTTTTCGCTTTGTTTCCTGTAACCAATAAAGAATCCAATCATCACCATCTCTAAGCTTAGGCCAGCCCGTTAACTCACCGCCCTGTAAGACTGAATGATGCTCTAACCATTTTTTCACAAAATCATGTGAAAAGATTTTTTCTTCAGAATGCACTTCTGTTTGTAGATCAAATCTTGCCCACCAATAAAAATGGTAAGGCAACTTTTCCATATCATCAATAAAAGTAAGCGCTTTCTTTTTGTTGCAACGTAATAGCAGAAAAAGGTTATCACTTATTAAGGTTGTTGTACCCGTTTGTGACACATACTTTGCTAATGTGTGGGGATTATATAACTGAAATGGATGAGCGTGTGGCTCAATATATCCTGGTACTACCACTTTAGCAGAGCAATCAATTACTTCTGTTTCTGTTGTTTGTTCAGGTAAATTGTCTCCCACATAGACGATGCGATCATCGTAGATCCAGATATTAGCTTTAATCCATTGTCTTAAATATGAGTTAAGATATGTGACGTTTTTCAAAATTGTTGTAGATGATAATTTGTTTGATAAAACATCTATCTGCTTACGTATTTGACTGTTTTTCCATAGAAATTTTTGTTCGGGCATAAAAAATCCCCCCAATTTTTGTAAGACTATTTAAATACTATGTTAACACAGGAAACTTATTAACGCATTAAAGTTTTATTTCAATTTAATGACAAATATGGGAGGTATTGATTTATTATGGTACGACCAAATATAGGTATTGTTAATGCTTTAATTCGTATAACATGTGGCCTTTCTGTTTTATCATGGGCTACTTCAAAATATTGTAAAAAGCCATGGAGAGATTCCTACCTTATTGCCATCATCCTAGGTGCAATGAAGGTTGGTGAAGGTATTTTACGCTTCTGTCCGATCACCTATTTATTTGAAAATTCATCATCAACTTTCTTCTTTGATGATGATGAAGAAGATTACTTTGACGATGAAGAAGATGCTGTTACGTACAATCCTTCATAACGACTTTAAAAAATGAAAAATGGGACTGGCCATTAGTAGCCAGTCCCTTATTTAACAGGAGGTGTATAAAATGTTTTTAGAATATTTAACAGATATGTCTTTTATTCTTATTGCACTAATCGGCGGGATTGTTGCATTACTTTTCGTCTTTATTAAGAAACGCCGTGCTTAATCGCTTTATTACCAATATCTTTACGATAGAATAAAGCTGGTGCAGAAATCTTTTCAACTAATGCATATGCTTGCTCTTGTGCGTCACTAATTGTTTCACCATATCCAGAGACAACAAGCACACGTCCACCGTTACCCACAAACTGATCTTCAACTTTCTTTGTTCCTGCATGGAAAATGACTGCTTTTTCATGCTTCTCAGAAAGTTGTCCAATTGGAAGACCTTTTTCATAGTCATTAGGGTAACCTTTTGAAGCAAGTACAACACCAAGAACAGCTTCTTCTGACCATTCTAATTCCACAGGTTCTTCATTCAAAATTGATAATAATGATGATACTAAATCCGATTTCAACCTTGGTAAAACAACCTGAGTTTCCGGATCACCAAAGCGAGCATTAAATTCAATTACTTTAGGGCCATCATTTGTTAAAATAAGACCAGCATATAAAATTCCTGTAAATGAACGACCTTCACTTACAAGAGCTTTTGCAGCTGGCTTTAATATTGTTTCAACTGCGGTATTTACTACTTCGTCTGAAATCTGTGGTACAGGAGAATATGCACCCATTCCACCAGTGTTTGGCCCTTCATCATTGTCATAAGCACGTTTATGATCTTGAGCAATGACCATTGGATAAACATTTTCACCCTTTACAAATGCCATTAAGGAAAATTCTTCACCCGCTAGAAATTCCTCAATAACAACAGAGCTTGAAGCATCGCCAAATTTAGCATTTTCAAGCATATCTGTCACACTATCTAGTGCAACATCAAGTGTTTCAGCAACAGTTACACCTTTTCCAGCTGCTAACCCGTCCGCTTTAATAACGATAGGTGCACCTTTTTGTTCAATGTAAGATTTTGCTTCATCTACATCCGTAAACGTTTGATACTCAGCTGTTGGGATTTTATATTTGATCATAAGTTCTTTCGCAAAATTCTTACTACCTTCAATAAGAGCTGCTTCTTTTCTTGGACCAAATATTTTTAAGCCTTCACGTTCAAATTCATTCACAATTCCGTTTAGTAATGGAACTTCTGGGCCTACGATTGTTAAATCGATGTTTTGCTCTTTTGCAAAGGCAACTAGTGCTTCATTATCATTTTCACTAATAGCTACTCTTGTTGCAAACTCATTCATTCCATCATTGCCAGGTGCAACAAAGACCTCTTCTACAAGATTGCTTTGTGCTGCCTTCCAAACTAACGCATGCTCACGTCCGCCTTGTCCGATAATCAGTACCTTCATGAATACACCCCACTTGAATTTTATTTCCCTTTGGTATTACGTTTATATGCTAAAAGCTATTCTCCTCTTGTAATATTAAGTTCTAATAGATGTCAGATATTAGAGGTGAGAATAGAAGCAATTGGCGAACTGCCAATTGCTTGATTAAGTATTTTAGTGTTTAAAATGACGTACTCCTGTGAATACCATTGTGATTCCATATTCGTCAGCCATGCGGATGGAATCTTCGTCACGGATTGAGCCACCAGGTTGGATGATTGCTGTTACACCTGCTTTTGCAGCTGCTTCAACTGTGTCTGACATTGGGAAGAAAGCATCAGAGCCCATTGCGCTACCTTGTGCTTTTTCACCAGCCTGCTCAATTGCAATTTTAGCAGCGCCAACACGATTCATTTGCCCTGCACCAACTCCAACTGTCATTTCATCTTTTGCTAATACAATGGCGTTTGATTTTACATGTTTAACAACTTTCCAAGCTAATTTTAAGTCTTTCCATTCATCTTCTGATGGTTCACGTTTTGTTGGGATTGTTACTTCCACATCATCTAAAGATAGTGTGTCTTCACCTTGAACAAGTAAGCCACCGTGAACAGATTGAAGAACTTTTTCAGGCTTAGAAGCAGCTGACACATCAATTGTTAATAAACGAAGGTTTTTCTTTGCTGTTAAAACATCTAATGCCTCTTGACTGAATGATGGGGCAATGACAATCTCAAGGAAGATTTCGTGTAGCTTTTTAGCTGTTTCTACATCAACTTCATGATTCAGTGCAACAATACCACCGAAAATTGACGTTGGATCTGCTTCGAAGCAACGAGTGAATGCTTCTAATGTTGAAGTACCTACCCCTACTCCACATGGGTTCATATGTTTAACTGCTACTGCAGCTGGCTCTGTAAATTCCCGTACAATTTGAAGAGCTGCATCGGCATCTTTAATATTGTTAAAAGAAAGCTCTTTTCCATGAAGCTGCTCCGCGTTTGCAATAGATGCTACTGGAACGAATGGTTTTTGATAGAAAGTAGCACTTTGATGAGGGTTTTCCCCATAACGAAGAGATTGCTTTTTCTCAAATGTATAAGTAACTGTTTCAGGATCTTCTTCACCAATTGTTTTTGTTAAAAATTCTGCAATTAAAGCATCATAAGCAGCTGTGTGTCTGAAAACTTTTGCAGCTAAACGTTGTTTTTGAGCTAGTGATACTTCACCTGAAGCTTTTAGCTCTTCTAAAACAGTACTGTAATCTTGCGGATCAACAAGAACTGTTACATCTTCATGATTTTTTGCTGCAGAACGAAGCATTGATGGTCCGCCAATATCGATATTTTCAATAGCATCTTGGAATTGAACGTCCGGCTTAGAAACTGTTTCTTTAAAAGGATAAAGGTTTACAACAACCATATCGATTGTATCAATGTTATTTTCTTTTAATTGATCCATATGACTAGGGTTATTACGTACCGCTAGTAAACCCCCATGAATGTTTGGATGAAGAGTTTTTACACGACCATCCATGATTTCCGGAAATCCTGTTACTTCAGAAATTCCGATAACATTTAAGCCGTTTTCTTCAAGTAATTTCTTTGTTCCGCCAGTTGAAATAACTTCAACCCCTAATTCAATTAATTCCTTAACAAATGGGACAAGATTCTCTTTATCTGACACACTAACTAGCGCACGTTTCACTGCCATCAATTTTCACCTCTACACATTATTTTGATACTAATTCTTGAATGACTTTCGGATATAAAACATGTTCAACTTTATGGATTTTT
Source organism: Bacillus sp. AFS040349 (assembly GCF_002577655.1). Classification (NCBI taxonomy): domain Bacteria; kingdom Bacillati; phylum Bacillota; class Bacilli; order Caryophanales; family Bacillaceae; genus Bacillus; species Bacillus sp. AFS040349. The sequence goes on from NZ_NUMC01000065.1 coordinate 101,015, forward strand.
TCTGCAATCATATCTTCTGTATCACCATAAGCAACCTCAACTGCTTGTTGAGCAATAATCGGGCCTGTATCCATTCCTGCATCCACATAATGTACGGTAACACCAGTTACCTTCACTCCTGCACGATAAGCTTGTCCTATCGCATCTTTACCTGGAAAAGCTGGTAGTAAAGATGGATGAATATTCACAATTTTATTTTCGTAAGCCTGTAATAACGTATCCCCAATTAATCTCATATAACCTGCTAGGATAACGAAATCTATTTGGTGATCACGCAAATGAGTTAAAATTTCCTCTTCGAATTGTGCTTTGTTTTCGAAGTCTTTTTGTACAAAACTAAAAACAGGAATGTTAGCTGATTTTGCACGCTCAATAACACCTGCTTTAAGCTTATCACAAATAACAAAACCAATCTCAGCATCTACTGCACCAAGCTTAACTTGATCAAGGATTGCCTGAAAATTACTGCCATTCCCTGACGCAAATACGGCTATTTTCTTCATTAACGTGCTCCTCCATTAAACGTAACACCAGAGCCTTCTACAACACGCCCAATACAAAAGCCTTTTTCATTGTTAGCTTCTAACTCTTTCATAACATCTTGTAAAAGCTCTTCTTTTACAGCAAGTACAAAACCAATTCCCATATTGAACACATTATACATATCGTCACTACTTAATTGTCCTTTTTCCTTCAGGAAGTTAAAAATATCAAGCATTGGCCAAGCACCAAGGTCGATTTCAACAGCTGTTTCTTCCGGTAGCATTCTAGGAATGTTTTCAATGAATCCACCACCAGTGATATGAGCCATTCCATCAACTTGATACTTTTTAATCACTTCAAGAACAGGCTTTACGTAAATTTTTGTTGGAGTTAATAATACCTCACCTAAGCTTTGTGTAAACGGCGCATATACCTCATTTAAATTAAGCTTTTGATCATCAAGTAGTATTTTACGAACTAAAGAAAAACCGTTACTATGAATACCACTTGATGCAAGACCGATTAGCACATGTCCTGGTTTAATGTTCTCGCCTGTTACAATGTTATCTTTTTCAACAACACCTACTGAGAAACCAGCAACATCATATTCATCCTCTTCATAAAGTCCAGGCATTTCCGCTGTTTCTCCACCAACTAACGCACAGCCAGATTGTTCACAGCCATCAGCGATCCCTTTTACAATTTGTTCAATTTTTTCAGGCTTTGCTTTTCCAAGAGCTAAATAATCTAAGAAAAATAAAGGCTCAGCTCCTTGAGCTAAGATGTCATTCACACACATCGCAACTGCATCAATTCCAATTGAATCATGCTTATCAGCCATAAAAGCAAGCTTTAATTTTGTCCCAACACCATCTGTACCTGAAACAAGTACAGGCTTTTTATAATTTAATTCACTTAAATCAAACATCCCACCAAAGCCACCAAGGCCACCTAATACACCTGTGCGCATTGTTTTGGCAACATGCTTTTTCATTCTTGAAACAGCTTCATATCCTGCTTCTATATCAACACCGGCTTGCTTATAAACGTCAGACATGTGTGTGATCCTCCTTATTAATTCGACAAATTTCGGGTGGTGCCAGGCACCACAAAAACACGTACCGAAAACAAGACAGGAATCGACCACTCGATTCCTATCAGCATTTTCTATTTACGCCTTCTCATGCGGCAGTACCGTGTCCGCGTAAATTTCAGTTGGGTAGCGTCCTGTGAAACAAGCTAAGCATTGACCTCTTGTTTCACCTTCATATGGGCGGCCCAGTCCTTCGAGTAAACCTTCGACACTTAGGAATGCTAAGCTGTCTGCTCCAATGATTTGACGGATTTCTTCGACTGAATGGTTAGAGGCAATGAGCTCTTCATGTGTTGACGTATCAATTCCATAGAAACATGGATTTGCAATAGGTGGTGAACTAATTCGCACGTGAACCTCAGTTGCACCTGCTTCACGAAGCATATTAACAATCCGTCGACTTGTTGTTCCTCGAACGATCGAATCATCAACCATTACAACGCGCTTTCCTTCAACAACACCACGTACAGCAGAAAGCTTCATTTTAACCCCTTGTTCACGAAGAGATTGAGATGGCTGAATAAACGTACGACCTACATAACGGTTTTTAATTAACCCTAATTCGTAAGGAATACCCGTTAACTCTGCAAAACCAATCGCAGCTGAGATACTTGAATCAGGTACACCTGTTACAACATCTGCATCTACCTCAGACTCAACAGCTAATCGTTTTCCTAAATTTTTACGGGCAGTATGAACATTAATTCCATCAATATTACTATCCGGACGAGAGAAATAAATATATTCCATACTGCATATAGAACGATTAATATTCATTGAAAAACGTTCAGAACGAATACCTTCATCATTGATAATAAGCAGTTCACCAGGCTGAACATCTCTTTCATATTTCGCTCCGACAACATCAAACGCACAAGTTTCAGATGCAATTACATAGGCATCACCCATAACTCCGATCGATAATGGACGTAAGCCATTAGGATCTAAAGCAACCATCATTTCTGTTTCTGTCATGATTAAAAAGGCGTACGCTCCTTTAATCATCGTTAATGCGTTTTTCACAGCTTCTTTCAAATCTTGATAACCACTTCTTCTAATAAGGTGGGCAAGCACCTCTGTGTCAGAAGTTGTTTGAAAAATACTTCCTTGGCTCTCAAGCTGATGCTTAAGCTGTGTCGCATTTACTAAGTTACCGTTATGAGCAAGAGCTAATCCGCCACTATGTGATTTGAAAAGCAAAGGCTGGACATTTTCATATCCGCCTCCACCAGCTGTTGCATAACGAACGTGACCGATTGCTGCTTTACCTGATAGTTCATTTAATTTTCCGCCCGCAAATACTTCGTTAATGAGGCCTAATCCCTTCATTCCTGTAAGCTTCTCGCCATCACTTGTTACAATCCCAGCACCTTCTTGACCTCTATGCTGTAGACTGTGCAGACCATAATAAGTGATTTGTGCTGCTTCAGGATGACCCCAAATTCCAAAAACGCCACATTCTTCGTTTAATCCCTTGAGTTCAGCAAGCATGGGATTGCTCCTTTCCATGCATCCTTTAATTCTTTAACAGATGCATCGACAAGTGTTTCGTTCTTCTCGTTTGAAATGATAAGTTTGCCAGAATCTGTTACTTCTCCAATACAAACTGCATCTACTAAACTTTCAAATGTTTCTTTGTTTTCTTTTTTCACAGAAAGGATAAATCTTGTTTGAGATTCACTAAATAATGCTGCCGTTGCATCACCTTGAAGAGTAACAGTAGCTCCTAATCCTTCACCACCGAATAATGGTTCAGCTAACGCAACCGCTACACCACCTTCAGATACATCATGAGCAGATGCTACTGACTTCGCACGAATTGCAGCAGAAATTTGTCCTAAAACGTTGCTTTCTTTCTCTAAATCTAGCTCCGGTGATTGACCAAAGATTTCGCCTTGTGTTAACTTTTGAAGCTCACTACCACCAAACTCCGGCTTTGTTTCACCAACAAGATAGATTAGATCTCCAGCTGCTTTAAAGTCTTGAGTTGTAATATAATCTGTATCTTCAATTAATCCAACCATACCGATAACAGGTGTTGGATAGATCGCTGTTCCATTTGTTTCGTTATATAAAGACACGTTACCGCCGATAACTGGTGTATTTAATACACGGCAAGCTTCACTAATTCCATCAGCCGCTTTTTCAATTTGCCAGAAAATTTCTGGTTTCTCAGGGTTACCGAAGTTCAAGTTATCTGTAATCGCAAGTGGAGTTGCACCAGAACATACGATGTTACGAGCTGCTTCTGCTACCGCAATTTTCCCACCAACTTCAGGATCTAAATAGAGATAACGAGAGTTACAGTCAGTTGTCATCGCTAAAGCTTTTTTCGTATCACGAATACGTACTACTGCAGCATCAGAACCTGGTGCTACAACTGTATTTGTACGAACCATATAATCATATTGATCGTAAACCCATTCTTTAGATGCAATCGTTGGTTGCTTTAATAGATTCACAAGTGTTTCTTTATAGTTATCTACTTGAAGAGGTGCTACGTTCATTTGTTGGAACTCTTCATAATAAGCAGGTACTTTAGATGGTTTGTGGTAAACAGGTGCTTCTTCTGCTAAAGCATCAACTGGAAGCTCACATACCACTTCACCTTTATGGAAAAGACGAAGCATTTTATCATCTGTTACTTTACCAACTGAAACAGCTTCTAAATCATATTTCTCAAAAAGATCAACAATTTCTTGCTCTCTTCCTTTTTCAATAACAAGCAACATTCTTTCTTGTGATTCAGAAAGCATCATTTCATAAGCTGACATACCAGTTTCACGTTGTGGAATGAGATCTAAGTCCATTTCAATACCAGAACCAGCTTTACTTGCCATCTCTGCTGATGAACTTGTTAATCCAGCTGCACCCATGTCTTGAATTCCAACTAAAGCGTCATTCTTAATAACTTCTAAGCAAGCTTCTAATAAAAGCTTCTCCATGAATGGATCGCCTACTTGCACAGCAGAACGATCTGCACCAGAATCGTCAGTTAATTCTTCAGAAGAAAATGTTGCACCATGAATTCCGTCACGGCCAGTTTTGGCACCAACATACATGACTGTGTTGCCAACACCTTTTGCCTGACCCTTTTTAATATCTTCATGGTTAATTAACCCAACACACATTGCATTAACAAGTGGATTTCCTTCATAAGAAGCATCAAATTGGATTTCTCCACCTACAGTTGGAATACCAATACAATTACCGTAACCAGCGATCCCTGCAACAACCTCTTCAAATAAATATTTCACACGAGGTGTTTTTAGTTCTCCAAAACGTAAAGAATTTAAAATCGCAATAGGTCTAGCTCCCATAGAGAATACATCACGGATGATCCCACCTACACCAGTTGCTGCACCTTGGTAAGGCTCAATTGCAGATGGATGGTTATGACTCTCAATCTTGAATACAACCGCTTGATTGTCTCCAATATCAACGATCCCAGCTCCCTCACCAGGACCTTGTAGTACTTTTTCACCTGTAACAGGAAACTTCTTTAGAATTGGTTTAGAGTTTTTGTAGCTGCAGTGCTCCGACCACATAACCGAAAAAATACCGATTTCTGTGTAATTTGGAAGACGTCCAATAATTTTTTCAATCAGGGCAAACTCGTCATCACTTACACCCATTTGTCTGTAGATTTTTTCATCTTTTATCATCTGGTTTGTTGGTTCAAGCAGTAGTGACATGAGATTCCCTCCAGTTTTTTACGATCGATTGAAATAATTTCAATCCGTCAGCACTTCCTAATAATTCATCAACTGCACGCTCAGGGTGAGGCATCATCCCTAATACATTTCCGCGCTCGTTTGTAATGCCTGCAATATCAACTAAGCTGCCATTTGGATTTTTTTCGTACGTAAACACGATTTGATTGTTTTCTTTAAGCGTTTGAAGTGTTTGCTCATCACAATAATAGTTCCCTTCTCCATGTGCAATCGGAATTGAGATAACCTCATCCTTTTCATAAGCTGAAGTAAAGGCTGTTTCATTGTTCTCAACCTTTAAATTAACTGGTCGACACATAAACTTTAAATTTTCATTTCTCTTCATTGCACCTGGCAGTAAACCAACTTCTAATAAAATCTGGAATCCATTACATACACCAAGAACAGGCTTACCAGCTTCAGCTGCTTTTACAACTTCTTTCATTACATTTGAAAAGCGTGCAATCGCACCTGAGCGTAAGTAGTCTCCGTAAGAAAATCCACCCGGTAGAAGAATGCCATCAAACCCACTTAAGTCAGTTTCATCATGCCAAACATACTCTACTTCTTCACCAAGCTCATCTTTAATTGCATGGTACATATCAACATCACAGTTAGACCCTGGGAAAACGATCACAGCGAATTTCACTTTGTGACAACCTCCTGTACCTCGTAGCTAAAGTCTTCAATCACTGTATTAGCAAGTAATTTCTCACACATTTCACGAACAGCTACATCTAAATCACGGTCTGATTTTTCAATTGTAAGTTCCATATACTTTCCGATACGTACATCTTGAACTTCTTTATAATCCATGCTGTGTAAAGCACTTTTCACTGCGCTTCCTTGTGGATCTAATACACTTTCTCTTAACGTGACATAAACTTTTACTTTGTACATGTTGATTGGCCTCCAAGTCTAGTTAAAATAACTTCATATGCATCTGTTAAACTACCAATTTCTCGACGAAAAACATCCTTATCGAACTTCTCATTTGTGTTGATATCCCATAAACGACATGTATCTGGTGATACTTCATCAGCAAGTATAATGTTCCCATCCTCTGTTAAGCCGAATTCCAATTTAAAGTCAATTAGGCGGATGTCACATGCTAGGAAATGAGCTTTAAGCACTTCATTCACCTTTTTAGCTAGAGTTTTTAATGTTTCAACTTGTTCTGGTGTTGCAACTTCTAATAGAGCAATATGATCTTCGGTAATTAATGGATCACCTAAATCATCATCTTTGTAATAAAACTCTACTAGTGGATGTTTAATTTCTGTTCCCTCTTCAATTCCAATACGTTTAGAAAGGCTGCCTGCCACAACATTTCTTACCACTACTTCTAAAGGAATAATTTCTACCTTTTTGACAAGTTGCTCAGTAGCTGAAAGTCTTTTAACAAAATGATTTTCAATGTTGTTAGCTGTTAGCCTTTCAAAAATCAATGTAGAAATCTCATTATTTAAACGACCTTTACCTGTAATCTCTTCCTTTTTCACACCATTAAAGGCTGTTGCAGAATCTTTGTATGAGACCCATAAAATAGTAGGTTCGTTTGTTTTATAAATTCTTTTTGCTTTACCTTCATATAGTAATTCAAGCTTTTCTGTACTCAATGAAAGCCCTCCTAAACTGAATATTGGGAACCTTAAGTATATACAAACTATTTGTTAGATTTTCTAACCATATTTTTTTATCAAATAGATAGCAAGGGACTTTTTAGCCCTTGCTATTTGCTTTTTATAATCCTAGACGTTCGAAAATAGTATCGACACCTTTTAAGTGGTAATTATAATCGAAGCAGTCTGCAATTGTTTCAGCTGAAAGACGAGAAGTAATCTTTTCTTCTGCTTCTATTAATCCACGGAAAGGTACTTGTTTTTCCCATGCTTCCATTGCTTTTGGTTGAACAAGGTCATACGCTTCTTCTCTTGTCATACCAGTATCAATTAGCGCTAATAACACACGTTGAGAGTAGATAAGACCTTGTGTACGATCCATATTACGCTTCATGTTTTCAGGGAATACTGTTAAGTTTTTCACAATATTACCGAAGCGATTTAACATATAGTTAAGAGCAATCGTAGCATCTGGTAAGATAATACGTTCAGCTGAAGAGTGAGAAATATCTCTTTCATGCCATAAAGGAACATTTTCGTAAGCTGTTAACATATACCCACGAATAACACGTGCAAGACCTGTCATATTTTCTGAACCGATCGGGTTACGTTTATGAGGCATTGCTGAAGATCCTTTTTGACCCTTTGCAAACGATTCTTCCACTTCACGTGTTTCACTCTTTTGTAGACCACGAATTTCTACAGCGAACTTCTCAATTGACGTTGCAACTAATGCAATAGAAGCCATATAATCTGCATGACGGTCACGTTGTAAAGTTTGTGTTGAAATTGGAGCAGGTTTTGTTCCTAGCTTTTCACACACATATGATTCAACAAAAGGATCAATGTTTGCATAAGTTCCAACAGCACCAGAGATCTTTCCATATTCAACACCTTCTGCAGCACGCTTAAAGCGATCTAAATTACGTTTCATTTCTTCATACCATAATCCAAGCTTTAAACCAAAAGTTGTTGGTTCAGCATGTACACCATGAGTACGTCCCATCATGACTGTGTATTTATGCTCTTGTGCTTTTTCTTTTAAAATTTGAATAAAGTTTTCAATATCTTTTAACAGAATATCGTTTGCTTGTTTAAGTATATAAGATAAAGCAGTATCTACTACATCAGTTGACGTTAAGCCATAATGAACCCATTTACGTTCTTCACCAAGAGTTTCCGAAACCGCTCTAGTGAACGCAACAACATCATGACGAGTTTCTAATTCAATTTCGTTAATGCGGTTCACATCAAATGATGCATTCTTACGAAGAAGTGCAACATCTTCTTTTGGAATAACTCCAAGCTCTGCCCATGCTTCACATGCTAAAATTTCTACCTCTAACCAAGCTTTAAATTTATTTTCTTCCGTCCAAATCGCGCCCATTTCTGGTCTTGTATAACGTTCAATCATGTTTTTGCCTCCGTTCTATTTATAACCCCAAATTTGATTTACTTTATCTATGTCTTTTTCTATTGTTTCACTAATAAACGTGATATGTCCCATTTTGCGTTTTGCAGCAGGTTCCTTCTTTCCATATAGGTGAAGCTTTGCATCTTTTAGTAATGAGAGATGATCACTCACTATGGATAAATCTTCTCCTAATAGATTCACCATCATACCGCTTTGAAGCAATGTAGTTCTCCCTAAAGGCAGATCACAGACAGCCCGGATATGTTGTTCAAATTGATCTGTTTCACATAAGTCGATTGTATAATGACCTGAATTATGTGGGCGAGGTGCAAGCTCATTAATATAGATATCTCCATTTTTCGTTAAAAACATTTCTACTGCAAGTGTTCCTACAAGCTCAAAGCTATTTGATAGCTTTATAGCTAACTGTTCTGCTTTTTGAATAACTTCATCTGACACTCTTGCAGGTACAATGCTTTGATAAAGAATATTGTCTTTATGAACATTTTCAGCCACTGGAAATGTCTTTGTCTCGCCACTAACAGATCGTGTCACAATAACGGATATTTCCTTTTCAAAAGGTACCCATTTTTCTAATATACATGTTCCATGAGAAAGTAATTGTTTCGCTTCCTCAAGATCTTGATCACTACGGAGGACTCTTTGTCCTTTACCGTCATAACCACCTCTACATGTTTTTAACACGCTCGGATACTCAAGCTTTTCAACTGCCTTGTATAACTCCTCATCATTATGGATGATTTGATAAGGCGCTACCTCACAACCTGCTTTCTCTATGGCTGCTTTTTCTGTTTCACGATCCTGCGTTAAAAGAAGCAATGAGCTTTTCTGTGGTAATGCCGCATTTTCTTCTAACCAACGCAGTGCTGTGTAATCGATGTTCTCGAATTCATAGGTAATAACATCACTAACTTCAGCAAGTCTCTTAATTGCATTTAAATCTTCATAACCTGCTGTAATCTCTATATCTGCAATTTGACCACAAGGACAATCTTCTGTTGGATCCAATACCGCGATACGATAGCCAAGCTGTCTAGCTGCAATGGCCATCATTCTGCCAAGCTGACCTCCACCAATTATCCCAATTGTTCCTCCTGGCAATATCGTTTGGTTACTCAAGTTCATCACTGCTTTCTAACACCTTTAGTCGAAGTTCTTCTCTTCTTGTATCTAATTTATCTGCTAGAGATTGATCACCTGTTGAAAGAATCTCAGCAGCTAATAAACCCGCATTCGTTGCTCCTGCTTTTCCTATCGCAACCGTTGCAACTGGGACCCCTCCTGGCATTTGAACAATCGATAACAATGAATCAAGACCATTTAGAGCCTTTGACTGTACTGGAACTCCAATGACTGGTAAAGATGTTTTTGCTGCTACCATCCCCGGTAAATGTGCAGCACCTCCTGCACCAGCAATAATAACCTTTAAACCTCTTTTTCTAGCATTTTCAGCATACTCAAACATGTAATCTGGTGTGCGATGTGCTGAAACAACCTTCTTTTCATAGGGAACATTCAACTCATCAAGAATATCACATGCAGCTTTCATTGTTTCCCAGTCAGACGTACTTCCCATGATAACTCCTACAACCGGCTCCATCTTTTCCCCACCTTTACAAAACTAGAAAACTTGGCTTGTCGCTAAGTACAACGGCGAAAGCCCTATAAACTCTGATACTAAAAAAGCTCGATATCTAAACTCTCTCTAATCCATAGAGAAAGTTCAGTATATCGAGCTCGGATTATAGGTCTATTTCCGAATCGTATATACATGACTTTCCCTCATAGTCCGGTGATTTACGGTCATCGGGTAGAAACTTCTGGGCCATATTCCCAATTATATATGAGGTTTATCGTTCATCAATTATTTACATGTTTTATATTAACAATGAAGCTTTTCGATGTCAACGTAAAATCGAACGATTTATTTTATTGACACATTAATGTTCGTGTTTTACATTAATTTCCCTTCAAATGTAATACTTCTACCACATGGAACATGTTCAACAACATTATCTCGTTTTTCTTCCTTAAAGATAGGCTGCTCCGTTCTTCTAACAGGAAAGTACCCTTCCTTACTCATTCTAGCTAAACAATCTTCAATCGTTTCATTTTCTTCTACTATAAATTTTTTCTTTTTTGGCTTACTTGTCATTCTTCAACCTCCATAAAGTACAATCCCAATTTCATAAAAAAAGTACTCTCATTTTACCACTTTTTTAATACCTCTACTTATTATTTTCGGGTAATTTTGAAAGACATATACCATATAAAAGGAGAAAAAGGAGGCTGGGGACTAACAGGGTGTGATTTTGAGTACCTAGCATGTGGCAGTTCATAAAATGTAACTTCTAAATTACAAGAGACCTTGGTTATTTATGGTAAAATTATTTTACATCTGTTTTATCTTACCTAATTAAATTTGAATGGGAGTCTTTGTTTTGTTAATTACTACTGCTATTTTGTATTTTTTAGGAATTATTTCTATTGCTTATCAGCAAGTAATGTTCTCTACAATTGTTTTTATTGGATTATTGGTTTTGTTAATAACAAATAAAGAAAGACGGTTCATTATATCTCTATTGTTATCGTTTCTAATTGGTTTTGTGGTATTTATGGTTACTAATGATTTCATTGGAGAGTTAAATATCTCAAAGGAAACAAAAGTAATTCTAAATCGGACTTTCCTTGTTTTTATCATAATAGGGATCATTTTAAACCATGTATTCTTCAATAACACAATTTCTTGGTACAATAAGAAACCAGATTGGCAAAATCCCATTATTTTACCGTTCCATAAAGTTAATACATTCTGGTTTTGGATAATAGGAATCATCGTTAATGGGTTTATATATCTAATTTTTATTATTCAAAAAGATATAGAATATATCCAATCGCTTCTATTGTTTTCCTTAATTTTCTCACTAATAAATGCTATTTTTGAGGAAGTTATTTGGAGAGGAATCATGCTTTCCAGCCTTAAGAAATACACATCTACAGGTTTTGCAATTTTTGTTACAAGTGTTGGTTTTGGACTTCTTCATCTAGCAATTGGTTTTTCCATTTCTCTTAGTTTGTTAATTTCAATTGCAGGAGTAATTTACGCATTAATCACACTTAAAACGAACAGCATCTATCCTAGTATTGTTTTTCATATCATCATTAATATCGGAATGGTATTCAGCGGTTTTATAATCTGATACTCTCTAACAGAAAGCTCAGAACCTAAATAAAAAGGTTTGAGCTTTCCACATCAGTTTTTTTCAATAATTCTATATTTTAAAAATCTCTCCTATTCAGATTAATTTTTATAATTAATAAAAAAACTCCATATGCAGCTTTTCCTTCTTATAATAGTCTAAACGATCCTTTAATGTTCCCGTGTGAAATTCAAATTTATGTCCATCTGGGTCAGTAAAATAGATCGATTTTTTATCTTTTTCATCTCTTGGACGTCCTGAAAGAATTGTTACATTTAATTCACTTAATTTGTTGTAAACTTGATCATAATCCTTTTCATCTATAGAAAAAGCAATATGTGTATAAGAATGTGCTATTTCATTTCGCGCAATATCCTTCTCCTCATTCAATGCTACCCAATAACCATTCAAATCAAAATATGCAGTACTACGACCTTTTACTAATAATTTAGCACCAAATACACTCTGGTAAAATTCTATTGATTGATTTAAATCTGAAACTGAAAACAGAAAGTGATTAATTTCTTTAATCATACTAATTTCCCCCATCTTTATTGACTTAAACGTCTCATACCGGATAAATATATCATATCTATGTAAAAATTAAGAAGATGGCTTCTGTCGGGCCTCTTTTAATAGAGACATCTTAATTTAAAAGTGGAGGATACAAAATGCTGATCTAATCGGGTTAGATTGTTTTTATCTACGATTTCTGGTAGTTTATTTTCGACTCATAATACCCTATCTACGATTTTGAGATCTTCATCTGCAATTCTACAAAATTATATGCATTCAACTTCTACAACTACACACAAAAAAATAGACCAGCATTTCTGATCTTTTCTTCACTTACTTTGCGAGTCCTACTCTCACAGGGGGAAACCCCCAACTACCATNNTCCGTGTTCGGACTATCGGCCTGCGATAAGCGGCGAATCTCCGCGTCAGCTTGTTCATTCAGATCCTCATGTGCCAAGACCGCACACTCCGGTCTTCATTCTCTGCGCTTCCTTGATCTTCTTGCTTCTCCCAAGCCTCAGGCTAGTAGTTTTACTTTGTCTCTAATTTTTATTTTCAAACCTTCGGTTTAACAACCTATAACTACACAAAAAAAGATCAGTATCTCTACTGATCTTTCCTTCATCTTACTTGGCGACGT